>DATCJI010000509.1:0-10496 GCA_036562835.1 Xanthobacteraceae bacterium
GTCGGGCGCAGTCCCGGGAATTGCGTACGTCTTGCGCGAACCCGGCAGCGGCCCGGTTGTCACTTCGGGTGGCACGATTGCGCGGTCATGAATGTTCATCGTGATTGCTCCTCAAGCGCGTGGGCGAGAGCCATTATGAAATCGATGCAGCACAAGAGTGCCGGCCACTCGTCGAGCACCGCACTCTTTCTTACAACGGTGGGAGTTTGCATCGGTCCTGTCCCTTCGCCGGCATGACCCGGATCAGGTTCAAAGGGTTTTCGCGGCTCCCAGACGGGAATTGGCGAACTCTCAGCTCCTTGACCGGAGCTCCCCTCGGAAGGTCCTCGTAATGTAAGGTGGTGACGCGTGCTGTCAACGATGCAGGAGCACGTCATGCGCGGGCTTGACCCGCGCATCCACGTCTATGGTCGGAAACAAGACGTGGATGGCCGTGACAAGCACGGCCATGACAGGACTCAATAAATGCTGCCAAAGAAGAAGGGGCCGCGGGCTTGCGGAGCGGGCGTTTCGGTGTCGCGGACGGTGCTCGCGCTCGCACGGCGAGCGCCCATGGGCAGCACGATCACCTTTGTGCCGACATGCACGCGATTATAAAGGTCGATCACGTCCTCGTTCATCATGCGGATGCAGCCCGAGGAGACATGCTCTCCAATGGTATCCGGCTGATTGGTGCCGTGTATGCGATAGATGGAGCCGCTCAGATACATCGCGCGGGCACCCAGAGGATTGCTGACGCCGCCCGCCACGAAGCGAGGCAGATAGGGTTGCCGCGCAATCATCTCGGGCGGCGGCGTCCAGTCCGGCCATTCGGCCTTGCGCTCGATGTTCTTCACACCTGACCAGGTAAAACCTTCCCGTCCCACGCCAATGCCATAGCGGAGCGCCTTTCCTCCGCCGAGCACCAGATAAAGGTACGTGTTTGGTGTATCGACGATGATCGTCCCCGACGCTTCGCTGGTGGTGTAGTTCACCACGTGCCGCTGCAATTCGGGCCGCACCTCGGTCTGATCGTTTGCCGAATTGGCGTAGGCCCGCGTCTGATTGGCATCGCGGGGCTCGGCCAGAAACGAGAACGGATCGGCAGACGCGGACGAAATGCCTGCAATCAGCGCAGCCGCTACTGCGGCTATTGGCCAGATTTTGCGCATGATGCACCCCCCCCCTTGCTGCCCGTTGGTCGAAACGGCCGGGGAGGGGGTTCAAGCAGCCGGGTCACGTTCTCGGGAGCGACAGGAGATTACCTCCGCTTTTCAGGAGGAGGTATTCACATGCCAGCCGACGACGGCGTCCGGGGCAGCGTCGGTCGAGGCAAAATAGGGCTTGAGGTCGAGGAGAGGAGTATCGTCAAGACAATCGAGCCCGACTACGCTCAGCCGTGACCCGTTCAGCTCGATGAGCTTGGCAACGCTCATGGCGATGGGGTTGGGCCGGGCAGGGGAGCGGAGCGCGAAGGTGCCCCGGGGGGTGCCATAATGCCGGGGCACCTGGACGACCAAATCTCGCCGCGAGCGGTCCATCCAGTAAAGCACGACCACATGGCTGCAGGTCTCAAGCCCCGAGAGCCCCGGAGTCCATAAGGGGTCCACCTCGATCGTGCATACCTCGTTGGATTCCCGCGCGTTTTTCGGACACTCGGCGCGCGTCCTCCATGGGGTGCGAATTCTGCCGATAAAATAGAGTGTCGCGTCAGAACGCGCCGGCAGATCGACGGCAGTCTCCCCCTCCCGAATGCCGAAATCATCGCTCGCCATGCATCGCCTCGGTTTGACTACAAAACGTAGCGACGGCGTTGGCCCCTCTTGCGCAGTGCCGTATTAACGGCATAAACATATCTTTATGTCTGTGGTCATGGAAGGCAGCACGAGTCATCGCCTGCGCTTCGATACCTTAAATATGGCGCTGAAAGCGGCGGGTGAAGCAACACGCCTGCGCATCCTCGCCCTTCTTGCCGAAGCCGAGCTGACTGTCTCGGATTTGACCGCGATCCTGCGTCAATCACAGCCGCGTATTTCGCGCCATCTTCGCCTGCTTGCGGAGGCCGGTTTGGTCGAGCGTTTCCGCGAAGGGTCCTGGGCCTTCTTTCGGTTGGCCGAGCGCGATGGCACGGCGGAGTTCGCGCGCGGGCTCATTGCCCAACTCGATCTACGCGATGCGACGCTCGTGCGCGACCGCGAGCGTCTGAGCGCGGTGCGGGCGCAGCGCGCGCATGCAGCGCAGGACTACTTCCGGCGCCATGCCGGCGAGTGGGACCGCATCCGCAACCTGCATGTCGCCGATGAAGCGGTTGAGGAAGCGATTACCGGGGCGCTTATGGAGGCGCCCATCCGCAGCTTGCTCGACCTCGGCACCGGCACAGGCCGCATGCTGGAGCTGTTCGGACCGCAGATCGAACGGGGACTTGGCTTCGACCTCTCCGTCGATATGCTTGCTTTCGCCCGCGCGCGGCTCGACCGCGCCGGGCTGCGCCATTGCAGCGTGCGGCAGGGCGACATCTACGATCTTGCTCTGCCTAACGACTCGTTTGACGCGGTGCTGATTCATCAGGTGCTGCATTTCCTCGACGATGGCGCGCGCGCCATTGTCGAAGCGGCGCGCGTGCTGCGTCCGGGCGGGCGCCTGCTGGTCGTCGACTTCGCCCCGCATGATCTCGAATTCCTGCGCGACGAGCACGCGCACCGCCGGCTCGGATTTGCAGCCGAAACGGTGGCGGAATGGATGAAGTCTGCCGGCTTGACAGTCTCACTGCACCGAACCATTGCGCCGCAGCCCGATGAAAAGGACAAGATCGCCGTCTCGCTCTGGCTCGGCCGCGATGCGCGCATGCTCATTGCCGCGCCCGCCACGAAGGAAGCCGCGTAATGCAGAACCAGTTCCGGGCGAGCCGCTTCATCCATGCGGGCGATCGCCCGCGCATTCGCGTATCCTTTGAGTTCTTTCCTCCGAAAACGGAGGAGATGGAAAACACGTTGTGGGAATCCATCACACGGCTTGCGCCGCTCGCCCCCAGTTTCGTGTCCGTCACTTACGGCGCCGGCGGTTCCACGCGCGAACGCACGCACAGCACGGTCAAGCGCATTTTGTCCGAGACGCCTCTCGTGCCGGCGGCGCATCTCACCTGCGTGGCCGCCACCTGCGAGGAGATCGATTCAGTCATCCAGAATTATCGCGCGGCCGGCGTACGCCATATCGTGGCGTTGCGGGGTGATCCCATCGGCGGGGTGGGCGAGCGCTATGCCCCGCATCCGGGCGGCTATAGAAACGCCGCCCATCTCGTCAACGGGATTAAACGCACCGCCGACATAGAAGTGTCAGTTGCGGCATATCCTGAAAAGCATCCGGACAGCCCGAGTGTCGAAGCCGATCTTGACATGCTTGCCGCCAAGGTCGACGCCGGCGCGAGCCGGGCGATCACCCAATTTTTCTTCGAGAACGACCTCTATTTCCGGTATCTTGACCGGGTGCGCGCCCGGGGGATCGACGTGCCGGTGGTGCCGGGGATTCTCCCGGTGCAGAACTTCAAGCAGACGCGGGGCTTTGCGGCGCGGTGCGGCGCGTCCATTCCCGCCTGGCTCGCCGGACGCTTCGAGCGGCTCGACGACGATCCCGCAACCCGCAAGCTCATTGCTGCTGCGGTTGCCGCCGAGCAGGTGCTCGACCTCGTCGATCGCGGCGTGACTGATTTCCACTTTTATACGATGAATCGCGCCGACCTGGTCTATGCGGTCTGCCATCTCCTTGGCCTGCGCGCGGCCGTCAAAGAGGCCGCCTGAAGCGGTATGAGTAAATGTCCGACGCCGTTTCACGCCCGGTAATGTCCCCCGTCGATGCCAAGCTGCGGCGGCTCGCGCGCGAGCGCATCCTGGTGCTCGATGGCGCAATGGGCACCATGATCCAGACGCTCGGTCTCGACGAGGCGGGTTTCCGCGGCGCGCGCTTCGATGCGTGGAACCGGGAAGTGCGCGGCAACAACGATCTCCTCATCCTCACCCAGCCGGAAAAGATCCGCGACATTCATCTCGCCTATTACCTGGCGGGCGCCGACATCGTCTGCACCAATACGTTCTCCTCAACCCGCATCGCCCAGGCCGACTACGGGATGGGCGATATCGTGCATGAGCTCAATCGCGAAGGCGCCAGGCTCGCCCGCGCCGCCGCCGATCTCGCGGAGCGCGAGGATGGAAAGCCGCGCTTCGTGGCCGGCGCGCTCGGGCCTACCAACCGCACCGCGTCCATTTCGCCCGATGTCTCAAATCCCGGCTTCCGCGCCATCACCTTTGACGAGCTGCGCCTCGCTTACGCGGAACAGGTCGAAGCGCTGATCGAAGGGGGCACCGACATCCTCCTCATCGAAACCATTTTCGATACGCTCAACGCCAAGGCCGCAATTTTCGCCATCCTGGAAATCTTCGAGGCGCGCGGGGTGGCGCTGCCCGTGATGATCTCAGGCACGATCACGGATCGCTCCGGACGTCTGCTCTCGGGACAGACACCCGCAGCTTTTTGGCATTCGGTGCGGCACGCAGCGCCTTTCTCGATCGGCCTCAATTGCGCGCTCGGCGCCCAGGAAATGCGCGCCCATATCGCTGATATTGCGCGCATCGCCGACACGTTCGTGTGCGCCTACCCGAATGCCGGTCTGCCAAACGAATTCGGCGGTTATGACGAAAGTCCCGCTTTCATGGCTTCCCTGCTCGGTGAATTCGCGCAGGCCGGCCTGGTGAACGTTGTCGGCGGCTGCTGCGGCACAACGCCCGAGCACATTTTTGCCATTGCGCGTGCGGTCGAAGGCGTCCCGCCGCGCAATATTCCTGAGCAGCCGCGACTGCTGCGCCTGTCCGGCCTCGAGCCGTTCACGCTCACGCCGGAAATTCCCTTCGTGAATGTGGGCGAGCGCACCAACGTCACCGGCTCGGCGAAATTCCGCAAGCTCATTTCCGCGGACGACTATGCCGCAGCGCTCGCCATCGCGCGCGATCAGGTCGAGAACGGCGCGCAGATCATCGACGTGAACATGGACGAGGGACTTCTCGATTCCGAGAAGGCGATGACAACGTTTCTCAATCTGGTCGCCGCCGAGCCCGAGATCGCGCGCGTGCCCGTCATGGTCGACTCCTCGAAGTTCTCGGTGATCGAAACCGGGCTGAAATGCCTGCAGGGCAAGCCGGTGGTGAACTCGATTTCAATGAAAGAGGGCGAGGCGGCTTTCATCGAGCACGCAAAGACGGTGCGGCGCTACGGCGCCGCCGTCGTGGTGATGGCCTTCGACGAGCAGGGACAGGCGGACACACTCGAGCGCAAGTGCGCCATTACGCAGCGCGCCTACGACATCCTGATCAACCGGGTCGGCTTTCCTCCCGAAGACATCATCTTCGACCCGAATATTTTTGCGATCGCCACCGGGATGGACGAGCACAACGATTATGGCGTCGCGTTCATCGAGGCTGCGCGCAACATCAAACGCATGCTCCCGCACGTGCACGTCTCGGGCGGAGTCTCAAATCTTTCCTTCTCGTTCCGCGGCAACGAGCCCGTGCGAGAGGCCATGCATTCGGTGTTTCTGTATCACGCAATCAAGGCCGGCATGGATATGGGCATCGTCAATGCCGGCCAGATGGCGGTCTACGACGATCTGCCTGCGCAATTGCGGGAGGCCTGCGAGGACGTCGTGCTCAACCGGCGGCCTGACGCGGCGGAGCGGCTTTTGGCGCTCGCGCAGCGCTATCGCGGGCCCGGCAAGGAGAAGAAAGAGAGCGATCTTGCGTGGCGCGAATGGCCGGTGGAGCGCAGGCTTTCGCACGCGCTGGTGCACGGGATCACCGACTTCATCGAGGCCGATACCGAGGAGGCGCGCCAAGGGGCCGAGCGGCCATTGCACGTCATCGAAGGCCCGCTGATGGATGGCATGAACGTGGTCGGCGATCTCTTCGGGTCGGGGCGCATGTTCCTGCCGCAGGTGGTCAAGTCGGCGCGCGTGATGAAGCAGGCCGTCAACTATCTTTTACCGTTCATGGAGCAGGAGAAAAAAGACAAGGGCATCGAGGGTGGGCACTCGAACGGCAAGATCGTCATGGCGACCGTAAAGGGGGACGTGCACGATATCGGCAAGAACATCGTCGGCGTCGTTCTTGCCTGCAACAACTATGAGGTGATCGACCTCGGCGTGATGGTGCCCGCCGCCAAGATCCTGGAAACCGCGCAACGGGAAAAGGCGGACATGATCGGCCTGTCCGGCCTGATCACGCCATCGCTTGACGAGATGTGTCATGTGGCGGCGGAGATGGAGCGCCAGGGGCTCGATCTGCCGCTGCTGATCGGCGGCGCCACAACTAGCCGCGTGCACACGGCGGTAAAGATCCATCCGAATTACCGGCGCGGCCAGGCGGTGCACGTGAATGACGCGAGCCGGGCGGTCGCAGTTGCGGGCAGCCTCATGTCGGCGCGGCCGGCTTATTTCGCCTCCGTGCGCGAGGAATACGTGCGCATTGCCTCTGCGCATGCGCGCGGCGAGGAAAACAAGCGGCGGCTTTCGTTGTCCGATGCGCGCGCCAACGCCCTCAAGCTCGATTGGTCAGCCTATGCGCCCGCCGCTCCGCGAGTCCTTGGGACAGAGGTGATCACGGATTATTCGCTTTCAGAGCTGCGCGAATTCATCGACTGGTCGCCGTTCTTCGCCACCTGGGAGCTTGTTGGAAAATATCCCGCCATTCTCGACGATGCGAAATTCGGCGAGGCGGCGCGCAGCGTGTTTGCGGATGCGCAATCCATGCTCGATCGCGTCTGTGCGGAAGGCTGGCTGCGCGCGAACGCCGCCTTCGGTTTCTGGCCCGCAAACTCGGACGGCGACGACATTGTTATTTATCAGGATGCGGCACGCTCGCGTCGCCTCGCCAGCCTGCACACGCTGCGCCAGCAGCTCACGCGCCGTGAAGGCCGCGCCAACCTCGCGCTTGCGGATTTCGTGGCGCCGCAATCAACCGGCGTTGCAGATTATATCGGCGCATTTCTGGTGACGGCCGGGATCGGCAGCGAACCTGTCGCTGAGCGTTTCAAGCGCGCCGGTGATGATTACTCCGCAATCATGATCAAGGCGCTGGCGGATCGATTGGCGGAAGCCTTTGCCGAGCGCCTGCACCAGCGGGTGCGCACTGAATTCTGGGGCTATGCCGCTCGCGAGGCGCTCGATCTTGCGGGTCTGATTTCGGAGAACTACCGCGGTATCAGGCCGGCGCCGGGGTATCCCGCGCAGCCCGATCACAGCGAGAAGGCAACGTTGTTCGAGCTTCTCGATCCGAAGCGGCAGGTCGGTGTCGATCTGACGGAGAGCTTCGCGATGTGGCCCGCGGCATCCGTTTGCGGCCTCTATTTCAGCCACCCGGAAAGCCATTATTTCGGTGTGGGCAAGATCGAGCGCGACCAGGTCGCCGATTACGCCGAGCGCAAAAACTGGAGCGTTGCCGAAGCTGAAAGATGGCTCGCGCCTGTCCTCAATTACGACCGCGGCCTTCTACAAGCAGCCGAGTAGGGCGGGCAAAGCGTGCGCTAAAAAACAAACACCGGTGAGGAGGGCTCACCGGTGTTTGTAATCTTTCTGTTTCAGCTGGGGTTAGAACGCACCCAAGAGAATCGCAGCCACAAACGCAAACACAACGCAGACCGTCAACACATCGAGCCGCAAAGCGAGGTTCACGTCACGCGCTCCCTTTGTGATGGACGGAGTCTAGCCGGAGCGCAACCGGAAAGCGAGCGCGAACCATGTTGCAATGCGCAATGGTCATGCGAAACTGGTTCCAGCGCTGACTATCCATTAGCAAGCTCCTGATAATTCGTGACAAACTTCGGCTGAAGCGTCGCGTCAGAAATGCTTCACATCAACATCACACTGGGCCGGCGCGACGCTCATGCACGATGCTTTCCCTCGCCGCGGAGCACGGGAATCCCAGCGCAAACATGAGCTTGCGGCTCATGGTGCCGCGCGCACGCGCATGACCTCTTAACCATACGGCGCGAGCGCATATGAACGCTTTCTGCGCAGGAGCAAACCTAAAAGGCGCGTTAACAAAGCCGACCGCATTGTCACGGAATGGGGCGGGGAATTGCTCGCGTTGCAAGTGTATTAGCCGTGCTTGGCGCCATAGCCCTCGTTGCGGGCTGCGGCGGAGGCAGCTTCTTTGCCGTGCGCGAGGCGTGGCGGCATGAGGCGGAAGTCCAGTGCCTTGAATCCGGCGCGGTGCGTGAGACTGCGGGCATCGTTCGCATTGATCCGATTGGATCCGGCATGTGCGGGGCCGACTACCCGCTGAAAGTATCGAGTTTCGGAATGGCCGGTCCTCTGGGGTATTCCGATGATCTGCGCCCCCCTGGCGCCATTCCCAATGGTTCCTCGTTGCCGCGTTGGCCCATTCTCAATCGCCAGCAGGCGCCCGAAACCAGAACCGGCGAGCCGATCTCACTCGATCCTCCCGGTGTTCCCGAGCGAGCCGGCGTCGCGCCCGAGGACTACGATTACCGGCGTCCTTACGGAAGAGCAGCGCCACCGCAATCTCGGTATGAGGCGCCGCCAACTGCTGCATCGCCGCCGATGATGGCTGTGACGCCCGTTGCGGTGAATCCGCCTGCCACCCTCGCGTGTCCGATCGTCTCGGAGCTCGACCGCTGGTTCGCCAATTCTGTGCAGCCGGCGGCGATGCGCTGGTTCGGCTCTCCAGTCGCGGAGATCAAACAGATCTCCGCCTATTCATGCCGGGGCATGAACGGTAATCCGTATGCGCGCATTTCCGAGCACGCCTTCGGCAATGCTCTCGACATTGCGGCCTTCACGCTTGCGGATGGGCGAAGCATCACTGTGAAATCAGGCTGGAACGGATTGCCCGAAGAGCAGGGATTTCTGCGCGACATCCAGGCTGCCGCGTGTGAGCAGTTCACCACTGTGCTCGCGCCAGGCTCGAACGTCTATCACTACGATCATATCCACGTTGACCTCATGCGTCGGCGCGACGGTCACCGCGCATGCAATCCCAATGCGGTTTCGGGCGAGGAAGTCGCAGCGCGCGCCCAGGCGCGATATGCCGGCCGGTATGGCGAGCGTACCGGCTCGGTAGCGAAGCGGCCGGCGCTGGCCCCAAAACGGCTCTCCCAGACAACCGAGCCGTTCCCTCCAGACCGCCTGCTCCCGTTCGCAGACCCTGGAGCCGACGGCGAGGACTGAGGCAAAATACCTCGCCCTCTCCGGCAGTTACTTACCCTCTTCCAATGGCTCTCCCGCATACCGATATGGTATCCCGGCCCGGAACGGGCTCGCCGAGGAGGAAAACAATGCTCCGCTTTCGTCCGGTTTTTGTAGCTGTCGCCCTTGCCGCGACACTCGCACTCGCCGCCACCGATGCCATGGCGCGCCCGGGAGGCGGCGGCAGCATTGGCAGCCGCGGCTCACGCACCTTTTCGGCTCCGCCCTCGACAACCACGGCGCCCACGGCACGGCCCATGGAGCGCAGCATGACGCAACCGGGACAACCGGGCTATGCGCAGCGCCCGCAGAGTCCCGGATTGTTCGGCGGCTTCTTCAATCGACCGGGGTTCCTGGGCGGGCTCTTTGCCGGCTTTCTCGGAGCCGGACTCCTCGGCATGCTTTTTGGTCATGGCCTATTCGGCGGATTGGGCGGATTGGCCTCCATGTTCGGGTTGTTGCTGCAGATAGGGCTTATCGTCATCGTTGGGCGGCTCCTGTGGAGCTGGTGGCAGCGGCGCACGCAGCCTGCGGTTGCGGGCGGGCCTTCGTTGCACTCGTATTCCCCGCTGTCCGGCCTGGGTCTTGGCGGCGGCGGCGGGGCAGGAGGTGCTGCGGCGGCGTCGCGACCGGCAGGATCCGACGAGGTCGGGCTTACTCCTGACGATTTCAACGAATTCGAGGGACTCCTGGGCGAGATACAGACAGCCTACAGCCGTGAAGATCTTGCGGCGCTGCGAACTATCGCAACGCCCGAAGTCGTGTCGTATTTCGCGGAGGATCTTGCTGCGAACGTTAGCAAGGGCGTGGTCAATCGCGTCTCTGACGTGAAACTGCTGCAGGGCGATCTGTCGGAAGCCTGGCGCGAAGGCGACGCCGAATATGCGACGGTCGCCATGCGCTACTCGCTTAAGGACGAGATGGTGGATCGGGCGAGCGGCCGTGTCGTCTCGGGCGGTCCCGACGAGGCAACCGAAATCTGGACGTTCATGCGCCGCCGTGGCGGCCGTTGGCTGCTCTCCGCTATCCAGCAGAAATAGAACACTTCGGCGTCATGGCCGGGCTTGTCACCGCAAGTCGGTCCAGCTGACTTGCGGCACTGTTAAAGTGCAGACCTCGGGCAAGCCCGAGGGTCTGGTGCCATCCACGTCTCCGATCTATGAGTCAAAAAAGACGTGGATGCGCGGCACAAGGCCGCGCATGACAATGTCACGAGTACGGGCGATCGCTGCGGTGACGCAGTAGGCTTGCCACTCTCCACAAGGCGGCG
>DATCJI010000199.1:0-3534 GCA_036562835.1 Xanthobacteraceae bacterium
CGACCGCGACGCGGAGAGGATCGCTGCGCTCAAACGCGGCGAATGTCCGATCTTTGAGCCCGGCCTCGCCGACCTGATCGCGCGCAACATGCGCGAAGGCCGGCTTGCATTCACGACCGACCTCGCCGCCTGCGTTCCGGACGCGCAGGCCATATTCATAGCGGTGGGGACCCCTTCCCGCCGCGGCGATGGGCATGCCGACCTCTCCTACGTGTACGCCGCCGCACGTGAGATCGCCGCTGCCCTGCGCGGCTTCACCGTCGTCATCACGAAGTCCACTGTCCCCGTAGGCACCGGCGACGAGGTCGCCCACATCATTGCGCAAACGCGCGCCGACGCCGATGTGGCCGTGGTCGCCAATCCGGAATTTTTGCGCGAAGGCGCCGCCATCCAGGATTTCAAGCATCCCGACCGCATCGTGGTGGGCACGGATGACGAGCGTGCGCAGGCGGTGATGGCGGAAATCTATCGACCGCTTTATCTCAACCGCGCTCCACTTCTTTACACCAGCCGGCGCACCGCCGAGCTCATCAAGTACGCGGCGAACGCCTTTCTTGCGACGAAGGTGGCGTTCATCAACGAGATGGCGGACCTTGCCGAGGAAGTGGGGGCGGACATCCAGGACATTGCGCGCGGCATGGGACTCGATAATCGCATCGGATCGAAGTTTCTGCACGCGGGACCGGGCTTCGGCGGCTCATGCTTTCCCAAGGATGCGCGCGCGCTTCTGCAAACCGCTCACGATCACGAAGTGCCGCTGCGTATTGTCGAGGCGGTGATCGCCGGAAACGACATTCGCAAACGCGCGATGGCGCGCAAGGTAGCCAATGCCTGCGGCGGCTCGCTGCGCGGAAAAACCGTCGCCGTGCTGGGGCTCACCTTTAAGCCCAATACCGACGATATGCGGGAGGCTCCCTCGATCCCGCTGATCACCGCGCTGCATGATATGGGTGCCTGCGTGCGCGCCTTTGATCCCGCGGGCAGGGCGCAGGCAGAGCCGCTCGTACCAGGGGTTATTTATTGCGATGGGCCTTATGCCTGCGCGGAAGGCGCGCACGCCCTCGTGATCGTCACCGAATGGGAGCAGTTTCGCGCCCTCGACCTCGACGAGATGAAACAGCGCATGAGGTCCCCGCTGCTCGTCGATCTCAGGAATATTTATGCGCCGGCCGACGTGGAACGCCGCGGTTTTGTCTATTTCTCAATTGGACGCCCCGCGGCAGATAAATCGACCGGCACGTGACTTGCTGGAGTCCCGCTTACGCGGGAAATGAGCGACAACAGGATCTTGCTTTAATCGTTCTTTGTTCCCTTGTTTGACTTGCGTTCGGCTTCGCTCGCGCAATTGAGCCAGGCTTGCGCTATCTCGAGCAGCGCCTTGCGATCCTTCTCGGTCGCTGCGCTCTGCGCGAGCTTCTTACATTGCTCCGCATACTCCCTGAACTTCGCTGCGTCTTGCATAGCCCACTCGATGAGTTCGAGTTGGCAACCGAGAAGGATCGCAAGGCGCTGCTCGAGATAGCGCAAGCCTGGCTCAATTGCGCGAGCGAAGCACGCCCGAGTATCACTCGGGCTTTTCCTTGTTGCCGCTCTCTGTTTGCTTCGCCAGGCGCAGCCACGTCTCGGCCATTGCCAATAGCATCGCCTTGTCCTTGGCATTTTGTATCTGTTGAGCGAGCCTGACGCATTCGCCGGCATGGCGGCGATACTCTTCGCTCGAGGCCATTCGCCTCTCCCCTCCTGAAGCTCGCCAGCGCCTAATGCCGCAAAGGGTTAAATGGTTCCGGTCCGACCACAACGGGGCGGTATGAGATCCGTGCCGTGCGATTCAGGCTTCCGCTAAAGCGCCCAGGTCGAAGCCCTCTTCCGTGAGGCTCGATCAGCAGCGCTGTGCGACGATGTAGACCCAGCAGTCCTGCTCGTCGAATTCGCGCGTGGTTTTGGTGTTGCCGATCGTCGCCAGGACGCCAAAACCGATCTGCTGTAACGCGCGTATCTGTCGGGCAATGTCGACGTAGAGCGTGAGGATGGAAAAGCCGTGCGCGGGATCGTTAACCCAAGCGAATCCACGCTCTCGAGCTTCCCGCTGGCGCCAGAAATTGATCCCGCGCATGAGCAGCATATTCGCCCAACTCCGGTCGATTCGCACAGGCCATAGCTCCGGTACAAAAAAGCTTCTCACCCAGGCCGCGGCGCGCGCGTGATTCAGGTTGTGGGTCGAGAAAATTAGCAGCCCTCCTCGACGCAGCGCCTTGCAGATGCTTCTCAACGCAAGCTCGCGCTCCCCAAAACGCATGTAGTCGATGCCGTTATAGGAAAAGAACGCGCAGTCGAATGCATCAGTGAAGTCGAGTTTTCTCGCATCCATCACGCGCAGATCATGGGTTGGAAAGCGCCGGCGCGCTTCCCTGATCATGGGCGCGGAATAGTCGATCCCGACATAGCGCTTGAAGCGCTCTGACAGGGGACGCACTGTGCGCCCCGCCCCAATACCAATATCGAGCACGCAGTTTCGCTGCGCCTGCGGAAGGTACTCAATACAAACATTCTCCTGAACCGTGAGCTCGGCATCCGCAACCGCATATTCCTTGACTGTCCGCTCTCTCTGATAAATCGCTTTGTTTGTGTCTAGCAGCGAACGATCCTTATGATCTTTTCCGTCCCCGCCTTCCACGGCAACCGCTCGACTTCCGTATCGCAACCGGGCCGATATGGAATGACGTTGATCACCTGGACCGTGGGAGCCGCCACAGGCTGTGAGGGCCTTGGGTAAATGGGGGGAACGCCGTCAGAAGGCAAATAGGGAGGCTCGGAATACGGCGCCCCATAGATTTGCGAAGGAGAGTATCCGTCGTATCCGTCGTACCAGGGCCACAGCCCGTAGCCAAAGCGCCCGCGCTGCCGCAGTCGCGCATGCGCAGGGCCGTGCAGACGTCTGGCAGAATGGATGCCTGGTCGCACGGAAGCTGCAAGAGGCCGCGCGATACCAAAACCTGGATGGAACGACATGTGCCGCCCCCCGCCGAAGGGGCGGCTATCGCCGGAACTCGGCGCGAGCAGCACGCCCATGCTCGTCATTGCAAGAAGAATAGCGGCAGTTCGCATCATCGCGCGTACTCCTGCGCTGTAGCCGCCGCATCAACCCTTATTTAACGCAAACGCGCAGGATTTCGTTAACGCTCCGCTGATCGTGGTTAACCCGGGCGGCTGGGAACCGCGTGTCCGGCTGCACCGAGGAGGATGCCTTCGAACCGATCTGCAATGGCACGGATCTCGAAGGTACGCTCAGCATAAGCGCGGCCGTTGCGGCCGGCGCGGGCGCGCCTGTCCGCATCCATGAGAAAAGCCACGGTGGCGGAAGAAAAGCCGTTTGCGTCGCCGGCGCTCACGGTTACTCCGGCACCCGCCGCCGTGACCGTCCGCGAGGCAAGATTTTCGGCAGGTGCAGATAAAACGATGGGTCGCGCGGCGCACAGGTAGCTCAAGATCTTGGATGGCACGGAAAACCGGCCCGCGTCTGCCTGTAGAATTCCG
>DATCJI010000529.1:0-10845 GCA_036562835.1 Xanthobacteraceae bacterium
TCGGAACACTAAGGGCCGGTCGCGATGCTCACACGCGAGCAAAAAACTGCGTTTGATTTCGAGACACGCGTGCCCGGCAAGCGGCAGGCGCAGGTCGACGCGATCTTCGGCGATGTAGCGACGCGCTACGACCTGATGAACGATCTCATGTCGGGTGGTCTGCATCGTGCCTGGAAGGTCACCCTCGTTACCGCCGTCAATCCGCCCAGGGATGTGCGCGCGTTCGCGGCGCTTGACCTTGC
The DNA here is from genome assembly GCA_036562835.1 of Xanthobacteraceae bacterium. Lineage (GTDB taxonomy): Bacteria > Pseudomonadota > Alphaproteobacteria > Rhizobiales > Xanthobacteraceae > VAZQ01. The sequence continues at coordinate 243 of DATCJI010000529.1, forward strand.
AGGCGGCACCGGGGACGTGGCGCTGCGCATTGCCGCCGCCGCCGGCGCGGGCACGTCATGCACGGTTGCCGATATCAATCCTGAAATGCTCGCGATAGGCAAAGCACGCGCCGGGGAGCGGGGCTACGACATTGCATTCGTGGAAGCGAATGCCGAGGCGCTGCCGTTTCGTGATCGCAGCTTCGACGCCGTGACCATCGCCTTCGGCATCCGCAACGTGCCACGCATTGAGGCCGCGCTGGCCGAAGCTCGGCGCGTGCTGCGCATCGGCGGCCGCTTTCTTTGCCTGGAATTCTCCAATGCGGATGTGCCGGGCTTCGCGGCGCTCTATGACTTTTATTCCTTCAACATCATTCCGCTTCTCGGCAGCGTGGTGGCGCAGAACGAAGAGGCGTACCGCTATCTTGTCGAATCCATCCGGCGTTTCCCGCCGCAGGCCACGTTTGCGACGATGATGCGGGCAGCCGGCTTTGCGCGCGCGCGTTTTGCGCCAATGACCGGCGGCATTGTCACCCTCTATTCCGGCTGGCGATTGTGATCGCAAGCCTGGCGCACATCTCGCGCATGTCGCGGGCCGCTTTTGTGTTCGCGCGCGAGGGTGCGCTCGCCGAGCTTGATGCGAGCCGGATGCCCTTGCCGGCCCGCGCGGCGTTGCGGCTCGCGCGGCTCATCGAGCGGCCGACGAGCAGCACAGAAAGCAACCGTGTCGCCACGGCGCTCACCCGCCTCGGCCCCACCTACGTGAAGCTCGGCCAGTTTCTCGCCACGCGTCCCGATGTGGTGGGCGTGGCGCTCGCACGCGATCTCGAATCTCTCCAGGACAAGATGACGCCGTTCCCGCAAAAAGAGGCCGAGCGCGCCGTCGAGGTTGCATTGGGCAAGCCGCTGCGCGAGATGTTCGTGTCCTTTGGGCCCGCCATTGCTGCCGCATCTATCGCCCAGGTGCATCGGGCGGAGGTCGCGCGCAATGGCGCGCGCCAGGCCGTAGCGGTGAAGGTTCTGCGCCCCGGCATCGAGCGCCGCTTCAACGCCGAGATCGATGCGTTCGCGGCGGTCGCGCGTCAGGCGGAGCGCATGTCCATGGAGGCCCGCAGGCTGCGCCTCGTCGAAGTGGTGGAGACGCTGCGGCGCACCGTGGCCGTCGAAATGGATTTGCGCTTCGAGGGCGCCGCCATCGCCGAGATGGCGGAAAACACAAAGAACGATCCCGATTTCCGGGTGCCTGCGGTGGACTGGGACCGCACCGGTCGTGCCGTGCTCACGCTTGAATGGATCGACGCCATTGCGCTTTCCGACCGCGCGCGCCTCGAGGCGAAAGGACTCGATCTCAAGCGGCTCGCCCGCGCAGTGCTGCAGACGTTTTTGCGCCACGCCCTGCGCGACGGCTTTTTTCACGCCGACATGCATCCGGGAAATCTGTTCGTGGACGAAGCCGGGGAGCTGGTCGCCGTCGATTTCGGCATCATGGGCCGGCTCGGGCCGAAAGAACGCCGGTTTCTCGCCGAGATTCTCTACGGGTTCATCACGCGCAACTACTACCGCACCGCCGAGGTGCATTTCGAAGCCGGTTACGTGCCGCCGCACCACTCGGTCGCGAGCTTCGCGCAAGCTATTCGGGCGATCGGCGAGCCGATCCACAACCGCACCGCCGAAGACATTTCCATGGCCCGGCTGTTCATGCTGCTCTTCGAGATCACGGGACTTTTTGACATGCGCACCCGGCCTGAGCTTCTGCTGCTGCAGAAGACCATGGTGGTGGTCGAAGGGGTGGCGCGCAGCCTCGACCCCAAGCTCGATATCTGGGCCACCGCGGAGCCCGTCGTACGGGAATGGATCGAGCGGCATCTGGGCCCGGTGGGGAGCCTGGAAACGGCCGCCGAAGGGATGACCGAGATCGGCAATGTGCTCGGGCAGTTGCCTGCGCTCCTTACCCGGGCCGCCGCGCTGACGGTGCAGCTCGACGCGATCACGCGCAACGGCCTTTTGCTCGCGCCGGAAACGGTCGCGGAAATCGGACGCGCCGAAGCGCGGCGCAATCGGGCCAGCGCGGTAGCGCTTTGGGTCATCGTCGGTCTGCTCGCCTGGATTGTGGTGATGGCGCGCTCGATGCTGTGATTGCATTGATTGCAGTGCAATCAATGGCTATACTGTAACCTGGAATGAGCGAAGCGATATCCGAGTCGCTCCGCTCGCGGGCTACGCGTTGCGCCGGTTCTCGATGGGCAGCATCACCATTCGCCAGCTCGACGACGCGCTCAAAGCCGCGCTGCGCCTGCGCGCGGCGACGCACGGCCGTTCCGTCGAGGACGAGGTGCGCACCATCCTGCGTGCGGCTGCGGCCGAAGAGGCGCCCCGCCCAGCGGCTCGCCCTGCCCCGCAAGTATCTACACCTGAGCGCCGCGCGGTGCCGCGCGTGCTCCTCATCATCGGCGGGGGCATTGCGGCATACAAGTCGCTCGATCTCATTCGCCGGCTGAAGGAGCGCCGGCTCGCCGTGCGCTGCATCCTCACCCAGGCGGCGCAGGAGTTCATCACCCCGCTCGCGGCCGGCGCATTGTCCGGCAAGCACCCCCATACGGACCTGTTCGACACCGCGGCCGAGCTTGATGTGGGGCATATCCGGCTCGCGCGGGAGGCCGATCTGATCGTGGTTGCACCCGCAACGGCCGACCTCATTGCGAAGATGGCAAACGGCCTTGCGGACGATCTCGCGTCCGCGGTCCTCCTCGCCACGCGCGCCGCCGTGCTGCTTGCGCCGGCCATGAATCCGCGCATGTGGGAGCATCCGGCGACACGCCGGAATGTCGAAACGCTCACGCGCGACGGCGTAAAGCTCGTAGGGCCCAACGCGGGCGAGAGGGCTGAAGAAGGGGAGGCGGGAATCGGCCGCATGGCGGAGCCGCTCGAGATCGTCGCGGCCGTGCTGCCGTTGCTGGCGCCGCAAGCAAAAGAACGCGCGCTCGCAGGCAAGCGCGTTCTGGTGACTTCCGGCCCAACCCGTGAGCCGCTCGATCCCGTGCGCTACATCGCGAACCGTTCTTCCGGAAAGCAGGGCCACGCCATTGCGGCCGCAGCCGCGGCTACGGGGGCCAAAGTGACACTCGTCAGCGGCCCCGTCGCGCTCACCGATCCGCCCGGCGTGGAGGTGATCAAGGTGGAGACGGCCCAGGAAATGCTTGCTGCCGTGACCAGGGCGCTGCCCGTCGATGTGGCGGTGTTCGCCGCCGCCGTCGCCGATTGGCGTCCGGACAAGCCCAAGGCGAACAAGATCAAGAAGGAGCGCGCCGGCGCCCCTGCGATTCATGTGGTCGAGAATCCCGATATTCTCGCGACGGTCGCGCATGCAAAGAAAGCGCGCCCCCAACTCGTCATCGGGTTTGCCGCCGAAACCGAGCACATTATCGAGCACGCGAAAGCGAAGCTCGCGCGCAAGGGCTGCGACTGGATTCTCGCCAACGATGTGTCGGCGGGCACGGGCACGATGGGGGGCGATGTCAATCGCGTGCACCTTGTCACCCGCGAAGGTTGCGAGTCGTGGGCGCCGCAGAGAAAAGAGGCGCTCGCGCAGGCGCTCGTCGCGCGCATTGCGGATACGCTCGCTGGAAAAGATCGGTGACAAACATTCAGGTCCGCATCCTGCGCCTGCCGCACGGGCGCGACCTGGAATTGCCGGCCTATCAGAGCGATCTCGCCGCCGGTCTTGATCTCCTCGCAGCTGTCCCCGCCGACGCGCCGGTTTCAATCTTGCCGGGCGGACGTGCGCTCATTCCCACCGGGATTGCGCTTGCGCTCCCTGCGGGCATCGAGGCGCAGATCAGGCCGCGCTCCGGGCTCGCCGCCCAGCATGGCATCACGGTGCTCAACGCGCCCGGTACCATCGATGCCGATTATCGCGGCGAGGTGCAGGTCATTCTCATCAATCTTGGGGCCGACTCTTTTGTGATTGAGCGCGGCGCGCGCATTGCACAAATGATATTTGCCCACGTGTTACATGTCACGCTGTGCGAAGTCACAAACATTGATGAAACCCGGCGTGGAGTTGCGGGTTTTGGATCTACGGGCACCGGGCGGGAACGGCGGACCGATTAGCGCGGTCTGGCATCCCAGCGCAGACCGTCGCGCAGGACGGGTCCAGTGCGATGTCTCTCCTGCCACGCAAAAGTATTTTCGCCATCGCGGCGGTCATTGATATCGTGCATGGCCGCGGACGTCCGGTGACCGCTAGGCTATTGGCGCAACGCTACAGCCTGCCGGCGCGCCACCTCGAGCCGGTGCTGCAGGCGCTCGTGCGCGAGGGCGTTCTGCGCGGCATTCGCGGTCCACGCGGTGGCTACGAGCTGGGCCGGGAGCGCTCGCGCATTACCGCTGAGGAGATTGTGCGCGCGGCCGGCGCAACTGAAGATATTAACGGATTTCCGGTCGCTCGCTCGACCCTGCTCAGCAACGTCGTGATCCCGGCCCTCGGCCGCGCCGAGCATGCCTTCTCGGACGCGCTCGCGCGCCTTACGGTCGAGGACCTCGCCCATTCCGCGGAGGTGCTGCGCAAAGGCGCGGAGTAGTCGCAGGAATTGCGTCTCACGGGAGTGGCGCACGCCGTACAATCGCTCACGTTTATTTGTTCAACAAACAACTCTGCGCAATGCAACGAATTGCGTGCAAATAATGGCACGCCAGACGCATGTAACATGTCTGCCATGCGTTGACCCGCTCGGATCCATCTGATACTCGGCCCGCCCTCCCCAACAATCAAACTATCAGGAAGGCTACACGATGATTCGTATCATCATTTGGATCGCATCTTTGATCACCGCGCTCTCGGGAGCCGCGGACGCAGAGGACGGCACAGCCTCACAGTACGACAGGTCGAGCGGCGCAAAGGTAGCGTGCGGCGGGTCCCTGAATGAGGGAGCGCTCACTGCAGCGCATAAGACCCTGCCGTGCGGCACTCGCGTGCGCGTCCAGAACAAACAGAACGGCCGATCGGTCGTCGTCACCATCAATGACCGGGGGCCTTTCGTGTCGGGACGCATCATCGATTTGACGCCGGCCGCAGCGCGTGCGTTGGGTTTCAGCGGGCTCGCCAAGGTAAACGTGACCCGGGAATAAGCCCCCGATCGGCTTGGCGCTATCCTAAGCGAAGCTCGTCAGAATCATCATCGGCATGGCCGAAGAGCTCAGGCAGGCTCCAGGCCATGCCGGTGCATCAGCCGTGGCGCGCGTGCGGCGAGGTGCGCCAGGAACGCCTCGGCGGCGTCGCTCTCGCTCGCGCATGCGAGGACCGCGGCTTCGAAGACGGTGACCTTCTGGAGCTCGGCCGGGAGTGGCCCCACGATTTCGAGGCCTGGCGCGGGCAGCAGCTCGCTCAATTGCTGGATGGCTATCTCGGCGTGCCCTGAGGCGACCGCATCGGCTACCGACCTGCGCTCCGGAGCGACCAGGATGTGTTTCATCTGCTCCGCAATGCCAAGACGCTCGACCAGTCCGGCGAAATAAATGCCGCTTGCTCCGGTCCTCGAATAGGCGACTGACTGCGCCCCAAGCAGTGCACGCTTGAAGTTTTCAGGCGTATCGATTGCGGGTTGCGGATGCCCGCGGCGCACCGCAACGGCAATAGGCGAGCGCGCCAGGGCCATGCGCGTGTTGCCCATGATCTTGTCTTGTTGCGCGAGTGCATCCATCGCTTCCTCGGTCAGGACAGCGACATCGCCGCGTGCTTCCCAGTCGATTTTCTGGCGCAGGTCCGACGTTGCGCCGAAGACAAACGTGACCCGTGTTCCGGTTTTCTGCTCGTACTCGCCGGCGCAATCGAGCAAGGGGTGTTGTACAGCGTTGCTGGATAAAACGTGGATGGCAGCCATGCGCTGATTATATCAGAGCTCCTCCCCGCCTGCTGCGGCGCGGGTCGCTGTTGCGCGCATGTCGACCTCGGCGCGAAGGAGTCGCGACGGCGGCAGCGGCATGGTAGGAAAACACCGGAAACAAGCATGACCGCGCCGCTGAAAACACTCCGCACTGCGCCCGACCTCGGCGAAGCGATGCGCGAGCTGGGCCGCCGGGCGAGATTGGCGGCGCGCACGTTGGCGCTTGCGCCCAAAGAGCAGAAGGATGCAGCCCTTGCTGCCATGGCGCAGGCCTTGCGCGCGCATACTTGTGACATCCTCGCAGCGAATGCCCGCGATCTCGCCGAGGCCAGGAGTTCCGGGGCTACGGCCGCCTTCCTCGATCGCCTTGCGCTCAATGAGGCGCGCATCGCCGCGATGGTCGGGGCCCTCGACATTGTGCGTGCGCTTCCCGATCCGGTGGACGCCGTTACGGCGCGATGGTCGCGGCCCAATGGCATGACGATCGAACGGGTGCGCGTGCCGCTTGGTGTGATCGGCATTATTTACGAGAGCCGCCCCAATGTGACGGCCGACGCAGCCGCGCTTTGTCTTAAGTCCGGCAATGCGGCAATCCTGCGCGGCGGATCCGATAGCCAGCGCTCGAATGAGGCCATTCACAGCGCGCTGGTGGCCGGGTTGCGCGAATCGGGGCTGCCGGAATTCGCCATTGCGCTCGTGCCCACGCGCGAACGGGACGCGGTGGGAATGATGCTCGCGGGCCTTGATGGAGCCATCGACGTCATTGTGCCGCGCGGCGGCAAGAGCCTGGTTGCGCGGGTGCAGAACGAGGCACGCGTGCCGGTGTTCGCGCATCTGGAAGGCGTCTGCCACGTCTATGTGCACGGATCGGCAGACCTCGATATGGCAAGGCGCATCGTGCTCAACGCCAAGATGCGGCGCACCGGGATTTGCGGCGCGGCCGAGACACTGCTGGTGGATGCTGCAGCGGCACGGACCCATCTCGGGCCACTCGTCGCGATGCTGCTCGATGCGGGTTGCGAGGTGCGGGGCGATGCGGCGACGCGGGCACTTGATGAACGCGTCAAGGCCGCCAGCGAAGAGGACTGGGCGACCGAATATCTCGACGCGATCATCGCGGTGAAAGTCGTCGACGGGGTGGATGCCGCGATCGGGCACATCGAGCGTTACGGGTCGCAACACACGGATGCAATTGTTGCGGCGGATCAGAGCGCCGCGGAAAAATTCCTGCGTGAGGTCGATTCAGCGATCGTGCTGCACAATGCTTCGACGCAGTTTGCGGATGGCGGGGAGTTTGGCTTTGGCGCCGAGATCGGCATTGCAACCGGACGCTTTCATGCCCGCGGCCCGGTCGGCCTCGAGCAACTGACCACGTTCAAGTACCGCGTTCATGGTACGGGCCAAACCAGACCGTGATCGAGGGGGTGCCGCCATTCGTGCGCCCAACTCGGTGCACTCCCTCACCCTGAAAGGGGGAGGGTTGGGGGGGGGGTCCAACGTGCGATGTGATTCGACCCCCACCCGATCGGCTTCGCTCAGCGAAGCCGATCGACCTCCCCCTTTCAGGGGGAGGTGGAGAGCGGCGTGATGCTGGTTTCAGCGGCGACGGCGCATCGCAACGCGCTCCTGCAGCAGCGGCCGGAAGCGCATCGCGATGCGATGCGCGTGCGGCTGCCCGCACACAGTCCCGGAATGCGCATCGGGCTCTTCGGCGGCACATTCGATCCGCCCCACGATGCGCATCTCGGCGCGTCTCTTCTGGCGATGAAGCGGCTCAATCTCCATGCAGTGTGGTGGCTGGTCACGCCCGGCAATCCGCTCAAGGACACGCGCGGGCTTGCGCCTATCGAGCAACGCATGATTGCTGCGCGTGGTCTGGCACGCCATCCGCGCATCAAGATCCTCGACCTCGAGGCGCAGATCGGCACGCGCTACACCTATGAGATGATCGTTTACCTCCGCGCCCACTGCCCGGGGGTTTTGTTTGTCTGGATCATGGGCGCCGATAACCTGCGCAGCTTTCACCGCTGGCAGAAATGGCGTGGTATTGCAGCGCTCGTGCCCATTGCGGTCGTCGATCGGCTCGGGCCCAGCCTTTATGCAGGCGCGAGCCCCGCCGCAAATGCGCTCGCACGCGTGCGCATTCCCGAATGCGCGGCGCAGTCGCTTGTGAAACACAAGCCACCGGCCTGGGTCTACTTGCATGGGCTCAAGTCACCCCTCTCGTCCACCGCGCTCCGCGCTGCCCGCATCGGCACGCGCGTGCGGTCCGAGCCAAAGGCAGCCCATGCATAACCCCGTCACCCGGATGGGACCCGATGCCGAACTGCAACACGCAGGGGAATTCGCAGTAGCGGCAGGTTGAAACAATCCGGCCGGGATGCCTATTTTAGGTGAGTCCGCTTCGCGGATTCGGCTAACGGAAGGAAGGACCCCTGCCCGCACCTGCGCTTTCCCGGCATGGCGCATCACGCGCCGCCGATGCGATCTCCCAGCCGCGACCAGCCGCCGGGGAGATCCTCCGACTGGTCCTCGCGCGTCTCGACGACATGAAGGCTGAGGACACCGTTACCATCGATCTTTCCGGCAAGACCACAATCGCGGATACGATGGTCATCGCCTCCGGCAGGTCGAACCGGCATGTCGGCTCCATTGCCGATCGCGTGCTGGAAGACCTCGCACGCGCTGGAGTGCGCAACGCACGCGCCGAGGGTATGCCGCATTGCGATTGGGTGCTGATCGACGCGGGCGATTTGATCGTACACGTATTTCGTCCGGAAGTGCGCGCCTTCTATCAGCTCGAAAAGATGTGGGCAGGGCCGCCCCACGCACGTCGCGCAACCTGACTCCCGCCCGGCCGCAAGGGATAAAACTTGCGCATCCTCATCGTAGCGGTGGGACGGCTGAAGCAGGGCCCCGAGCGGGAATTGGCGGAGCGCTACCGCAAGCGTGCCAGTGATGCCGGCCGCAGCGCCGGGCTTTCCGCGATCGAGGTGATCGAAATCAAGGAGAGCCGCGCCGCCGATGCCAACCGGCGCATGCTCGAAGAATCAATCGCGATTGCCAATGTGCTGCCCGAACAGACGATTGTCGTGCTGCTCGATCCGCGCGGCGAAAGCATGAGCAGCTCCTCGTTTGCCGGCCGCCTGCAAGGCTGGCGCGCAGAGGACAGGCCCGCTGTCGCCTTCGTCATTGGAGGCCACGACGGGCTCGCGTCCAACCTGCGCGATAAGGCAAATATTGCCATCGCCTTCGGTCCCGCGACCTGGCCGCATCAGCTGTTGCGCATCATGCTGCTCGAGCAGATTTATCGCGCGGTCACGATTTTGGTTGGCCATCCGTACCACCGCTGAGGCCGTAGGGTGGGTTGAGCGCAGCGAAACCCACCGCACGCACAGGGGGCGGGCGCAATGGTGGGTTACGGCGCTGCGCGCCTAACCCACCCTGCAGCTCATGCCCTCGGATGGGCGCTCTTGTAAGCGGCAAGGAGTCGCTCTGTATCCACAGCGGTGTAGACCTGCGTCGTGGAAAGAGATGCATGCCCGAGCAGCTCCTGTATGGCGCGCAGGTCGCCCCCGCGTGCAAGCAGATGCGTGGCAAACGAGTGGCGCAGCGCGTGCGGGGTGGCGTTATCAGCAAGGCCGAGCGCGCCGCGAATGCGGGCGACCGCAAGCTGCACGATGCGAGCGGAGAGCGGACCGCCGCGCGCGCCGACGAACAAGGGGCCATCGGGCGGGAGCTCGACCGGGCAGAGCGCAAGGTATTCCTCGATTGCGTGGAGGACTTGCGGGAGCAGCGGCACCATGCGGGTCTTTTTGCCTTTGCCAAGTACGGTGAGCGCGTCGGCGGGGACATCGTTGCGCCTGAGTCCGAGCGCTTCGGAGATACGCAACCCGGCGCCGTAGAGGAGCGCCAGCACGGCCGCATCGCGCGCAAGAATCCAGGCCTCGCGCGGCTCGCCGGCACGCAGCTCCACATCGCCGACGCGCTTGGCTGCCGCAATGGGGAGCGGCTTGGGCAAACTCCTGGCGAGCTTGGGCGGGCGCACAGCCGCAAGCGCGCCGATGCTGCCTTGGCCGTTTCGCTGCAGAAAGCGCGAAAACGAACGGACGCCCGCAAGACCCCGCGCCAGCGAGCGGCCGCTTACACCAGCCGCGCGGCGGGCTGCCATGAAGGCGCGCACGTCAAGCGCTTCGATGTGACACAACGAGCCGCGCGTCACGCGCGCCCCGAGATGGCCACCTAGGAACGAGAGAAACTGATGCAGGTCCCGCCCATAGGCCTCGACCGTCTTGGGCGACATGCCGCGCTCGGAGCCCAGATATGCGAGCCACCGTTCGACATCGGCGACAACATCGGGCGCCGCGAAGGGGATGTCTGCACCGATGTTTTTTGCTGGGCCCATATCTCAGTTCATGCCACGAGTGTTCTTATCTACCGTTAAGACGCGGTCCATCCCTCCCCCGAAGGGGGAGGGTGGCCGCCCCCCGACTTGATCGGGGGGCGGCCGGGTGGGGGAACATGGCGAACGAGCTTGCGCGCAGCCTTCGCAAACGAATGACGCATCAAGAGGTGAAATTGTGGGTTCACCTGCGCTCCTGGCGAAAACAAGGCTTCCACTTCCGTCGACAGTCTCCGCGCGAGAACTACATCGTGGATTTCGTGTGTCTTAAACATAGGCTCATTGTTGAAGTCGACGGAGGCCAGCACAACTTCGATGCGAATGCACGAGTTGATGCGCA
>DATCJI010000011.1:0-9899 GCA_036562835.1 Xanthobacteraceae bacterium
CACCTTATTGATCACGTAGACGCGACCCTTGCGGCGCACCAAACGATTGTTGCGATGCCGGCTGCGCAATGATTTCAATGAATTACGGACTTTCATGGTTCCTCGTCTGCTGTGTACGTGCTCAAACTGATCCGGAAAGTAGGGATGCACCCGCGCGTCGTCAAATAGCTCGCCCCAGCAGCAGGCTTGTGCAAGGAGCGGCCAAAGTTACACTGAAATTCGGGCCGCAGGACCGGACGCTCGCCATGGACAGTGGAATCGAGGCGACGATGCGCGTCGGCACGCTGCCGCAGTCGGTTCGCCGCGACTTCTCGCAGGTGAGCTATGCCGAGGCGCTGCAGCGGGCGCGCGACATTGTTCCAGTCCTGCGCGAGCGCGCGCAGAAATGCGAAGACGCGCGCATGCTCGTTCGCGCGAGCGAGCAGCTGCTGCACGAGAGCGGTCTGTTTCGTTTTCACCAGCCGAAAGCCTTCGGCGGCATGGAGCTGGATTTCGTTGCCGTGGTCGATATCCCGGCCGAGCTCGCGCGGGGCTGCCCGTCGACTGCGTGGAACGTGGGGAATGTGGGCTGCCATCACTGGATTCTCGGCTACTACGAGCCGGAGACTCAGCGCGAGGTGTGGGAGGCGAACCCTGATGCGCTGATCGCCTCATCCATCGCGCTCGCCGCCGGACGCGGGCGCAAAGTGGGGGGCGGGTTCGTGGTCAATGGTCGCTGGCCCTTCTCATCGGCCGTCGATAATTGCGACTGGAACATGCTCGCCGTGACCGTCTACGGCGATGACGGAAAAAGCGCCGTGGAATGGCGGCTCTGCCTCGTTCCGAAGGCGGATTACCAGATCATCGACACCTGGTACGCCATGGGCATGGCCGGCACCGGCAGCAAGGATATTGCCGTGACCGAGCTGTTCGTGCCGGAACGCCGTGCTCTGCCACTCGCGCGCTGCCGCGGCGGGCTCGATCATCCCGGAGCGCCCCTTACGCATGGGCCGCTCTATCGCATTCCCATCGTGGCCGCATCGAGTCATCCGCTTGCTCCCGCTGCGCTCGGCGCCGCGGAAGGTGCCTACGAATTGTTTGTTTCGAGCATGAGCAAGCGCGCCGGAACCTACACGGGTGCAAAAGTTGCCGATTTTCAGGTCGTGCAAATCAAGCTTGCGCGGGCGCGTTGTCTGGTTGACAGCGCCCGGCTTCTGCTGCGCGAATCGGCCATTGCGTTCCACGCCATGGCGGAACGTAACGAGGTGCCGGACCTTCAGACCAAGCTGCGCTACCGCGCGCATTCGGCATTTGCCGTCAATCAGGCGCGCGAGGCGCTCGAGACATTATGGTCCTGCTATGGCGCGCAGGGCGTCTACACGCGCGATCCGCTGCAGCGCTACTTGCGCGATGTTCTCGCCATCGGCCAGCATTTCTCCTTCAATTTCGACATTGCGGGCGCGGCGCATGGGCTGGCGACGCTCGGCGGGAACTATTCAAATCCGACAATGTGACGCGCCGAAATCCCACTTTGTGAAGCGCGAGAATCTTGACCTCGACCGGCGTCGGCGCGAGCATTCAGCCACGCATGGATCCGACTGATCGACAGCTGGCGGCGCTCGGGTTGTTCTGGCCCGCGCTCGCATTTGAATACGCCAACGAATTCGCCTCGGCGATGACGCGGCAATTTGCAGGCCGGCCCGCGGATAATACCCGCGAAACGCGCGCCGAGCCGTGCTGGACAAATTCCAACAAAGTATGCCTGGAGCTCGGCGCGGTCAGATTGCGGGATTTTTCGAACGGCAGCAACGCCGCGCCAGTGCTCATTTGCGCGCCGTTTGCGCTGCACGGCGCCACGATCGTCGACTTTGCTCCGCAGCATAGCCTCGTTGCCGCCCTGCAGGGCGCCGGTATCGAACGCGTATTCGTCACGGATTGGCGCTCGGCAACACCCGATATGCGTTTCTGGTCGATCGACGACTATCTTTTGACGCTGAATCTCCTGGTCGATGAGCTCGGCGGTGCGGTGCAGCTTGTGGGATTGTGCCAGGGCGGATGGCTGGCGCTCATCTATGCAAGCCGCTTTCCGGGCAAGGTGCGCAAACTGGCGCTCGCGGGCGCGCCCATCGACATCGAGGCGGGCAAATCGAAATTGTCCGAGATGGCGCTGGAAACGCCCATGCGATTTTTCAACGATCTGGTCGAGCTTGGACAAGGACGCGTGCTCGGGCGTCAGCTTCTGCAGTGCTGGACCGAGGAGCTTGACCGCGCTGCCATTCGCGATTTGCTGCAATCGTCCCACGCCTCTGATTCCGTGCCATTTTGCGATCTGGAGATGCGCTTCCGCGACTGGCATGCATGCACGCTCGACCTGCCTGGCACCTACTACTTGCAGGCAGTCGAGCAGCTCTACAAGCAGAACCGGCTCGCGCGCGGGAGCTTCGTTGCATTAGGACGACGCATCAATCTTTCCAAGCTGCGGTGCCCTCTGTTTTTGCTCGCAGCGCGTGACGACGTGGTCGTCGCGCCCGATCAGCTCTTTGCAACGGAGCGTCTGGTGAACGGAGATTGCTGCACGGTCAGCAAGGCGGCCGCCCCGTGCGGACATCTCGGACTGTTCATGGGCCGTGAGGTGCTTTCCACGGTCTGGCCCGACGTCGCTCGGTGGCTGCAGCAGCCGAACTGATCTGCGTCATGCGCAGACTTGTGCCGCGCATCCACGTCTTTAGACCGGCGACAAAGAAAGGCGTGGATGGCCGGAAGCCCGGCCATCACCTCTGTCATTCCGGCTTGGCGCCAGAGAACTTCACCACACGCCCCCACTTTTCGGTCTCGTCGACAAGTAATGTACCGAAATCGGCGACAGAGCCGGGCAGGAGCGAAGCACCAAGTTGCGTAAAACGTCCCTTCGCCTTGTCATCGGCGAGGATCGCGTTCACCTCGAAATTGAGTGTTTGCACGATCTCGGGTGGCGTGCCCTTCGGTGCACCCAGACCGTACCAGGCGCTCGCCTCGTAGCTGGGCACGAACTCTTTTACCGTGGGCAGATCGGGCAGCACCTCCGATCTCATTGTGCTGGTCACCGCGAGCCCGCGCAGCTTCCCCGCTTTCACGTATTCGGCACAGGTTGGGATGTTATCGAACATCACGTGTACCCGGCCTCCTATCAAATCGGTCAGCGCCGCCGCGGCGCCGCGGTAAGGCACGTGCAGCATGTCTATGCCCGTCATCATCTTGAACAGCTCGCCCGACATGTGGATGGTCGAGCCATTGCCGGAGGATGCCATGTTGAGCTTGCCGGGATTGGCCTTCGCATAAGCGATGAGCTCGGGGATGGTCTTCACTGGAACCCCGGGGTTCACCACGACGACATTGGGAAAGCGGATAAGACCCGCTACGGGCGCTATGTCCTCGAGAAAATTGAAGTTCAGTTTGTCATAGAGCGCGGCATTGATCGCAGCCGCCGGGGGCACCAGCAGCAGCGTATAGCCGTCTGCAGGCGCGTGCACGACAGCCTCGGTGGCGAGATTAGTGGCGGCTCCCGGGCGGCTCTCCACCACGAATGGCTGGCCGAGGCGCTCCTGCAGCCATTGCGCGATCAAGCGCGCGGTGATGTCGGCCGAGCCCCCGGGCGGATAGCCGATGATCAGCCGCACGGGGCGCGACGGATAGCTTTCCGCGTGCGCAAGGCGAGTGAAGGCTACAGCAGCTCCGAGCAACGAGAAAAACTGGCGGCGTTCGATGTTCATTCCTGCATCCCTGCAATCACGGCACTATGCGCGCCCCATCACCAGATCCGAAAACCAGGTGGCTATCTCCGGAAAAAGACACAACAGCACGATTGATATTGTCATCAACACGACGAACGGCATCACTCCCCAGACGACATCGCGCAGCGGAATATCCGGCGCAATGCTTTTGATGACGAAGATGTTCAGTCCCACCGGCGGATGAATGAGGCCCATTTCCATGACGATGGTCATGACCGCCCCGAACCAGATGAGGTCGAAGCCGGCGGCCTTCAGCGGCGGCAGGATGATGGGCGCGGTCATCAGGATGATGGAGACGGGGGGCAGGAAAAATCCGAGCACGATGACCATCAGCAGGATCGCGGCCAAAAGAATCCAGCGGGAGAGCTGCATCTCGACGATGGACTGCGCCGCTGACTGGCTGATGTGCAGATAGCTCATCACGTAGGAGTAGAGGAGCGACATGCCGATGATGAACATCAGCATGGTCGATTCGCGCAGCGTCGCGGTGAGGATGGGGGCGAGCTCGCGCGGCGTCCATACGCTGTAGATGCCTGCGATGAGCGCAAGCGCGAGCACCGCGCCGAGACCAGCTGTCTCGGAGGGCGTGGCATAACCGCCATAGAGCGCGACCATGACGCCTGTGAGCAGGATGACGAATGGCAGCACGCGCGGAAGCAAATCGAGTTTCTGGCGCAGCGTGTAGTCCACCTCTGCGAGCAGCTCCGAGGGCACGCCTCCTTTGCGATGTGCCGCATGCGCCTTGTGGTATTCGCGCCGGTATTTCCACGCCGCATACGCTGCAAACAGCGCGACCAGCAACAGCGCAGGGCCGATGGCGGCGAGAAACAGCCGTCCGAGAGACTGCTCGGCCGCAACCGCATAGAGGATCATGGTGATCGAGGGCGGAAGCAGGATGCCGAGCGTGCCGCCCGCGGCAATGATGCCGGCCGCGAAACCGGGCGGATAACCGCGCTTGCGCATTTCCGGAATGCCCGCGGAGCCGATCGCGGAGCACGTCGCCGGCGAGGAGCCGGCCATCGCGGCGAACAAGCCGCACGCAAAGACATTGGCGATGCCAAGCCCGCCGGGGATCCGATGCATCCACACGTGGATCGCCGTGTAGAGGTCCTGGCCCGCGCGCGAGCGGCCAATGGCCGAGCCCTTGAGGATAAACAGAGGGATCGACAAAAGCGTGATCGAGGCCATCTCCTCGTAAACGTTCTGGGTGATGGTATCGACGGAGGTCTCGGGCATGAAAAAGATCATGAACAAGGTCGCAACCGCCCCGAGCGCAAAGGCGATGGGCATGCCGGCGAACATCGCAACCAGTGTCGCGGCCCCATAAAGGAGGCCGATGGAGAGGACGCTCATTGCGTGCTGCTGCGCCGGCGCATGCCGCTCATGACTTGCAATGCGATCTGCACGGAAAGGAGCGTCATTCCGAATGTCATGAGCGAATACGGAATCCAGAGCGGGGGTCCCCATGTCGACCCGGAGTGGTATCCTTCGGTCCAGGCCTCACTCAAAAGCAGCCATGATTTCCAGGCGAAATATCCGCAGAAGAGGAAGCTTGCGCAGTCGACGAGAATTTCGCGCACGGCGTTGGCGCGCTTCGGCAGCAAACCGACTACCGCCTCGATGGCAACATGCCCGCGCCGCACCTGCACGGCGGCTGCCGACATGAACACCGCGCCGATGATGAGGAACACCGAGGTCTCGTCCTGCCAATCGGTCGAGTATTTCAGAAAGTAGCGAACGATAACGCTATAGGTGAGGACGAAACTGGCAATCACGAGCGCAATGCAGGACAGATAGACGGCCGCACCATTGATGAGGCCTAGCCAGCGCTGCGCGGCCCATTGCGGTGCTGCTGAGAGTTGTGCAGCGCCCTCGCTGTCGTGCATCGTGCCGGAATATTCCTGCATGCCTTCCGGTCCACCGTGCGCTCGTCCATCGAAAGCGGGCACCCAGAACCGGATTCCCACCCGCGAGGAAGTGAGCGCGATGAAATTTTGGGCCGTGACTGATTCTACTCAGCTCACGTCGTACTGACGGCCTCCGCCATTTTCAGGAGCTCGGCAGAAAGCGGCGTCTTGGCCGCATAATCCTTCCATGCCGAGTTGCGGGCGATGGCGCGCCATTTTTCGACCGTTGCCTCGTCGAGGTCCGCGACCTTTGCGCCTTTCTTGGCATACACATCCGCGACCTTCTGGTCGTCTGCCATGGCTTCCTTGGTGCCGAATTCTTCGAGCTCGTTGCCGAGCGCCATCACCATCTCCTGCTGATCCTTCGGGAGCGCATCGAATATGCGCTTTGAGATGATCAGCGGCTCGAGCATGAACCAGTAGGACTTGCCGCGGCCGGTGGTAAGCGATTTGGCGACTTCCTCGAGCCGGAAGGAGATCAGACTGGTGGAGGACGTGATCGCGGCGTCGCAGGCGCCGGTTTGCATGGCGGCATAGAGCTCGTTCGAGGGCGTTGAGAGCGTGGTCCCGCCTGCCGCCTGCAGGACCATGTCCATCTCGCGGCTGCCGCCGCGCACTTTGATACCCTTCACGTCGTCCGGATTGACGATCGGGTTCGAGCGGCTGACCACGCCGCCTGCCTGCCAGATCCAGGAGAGAATGATCACGCCTTTCTCGTTGAGGAAAGCGGCAAATCTCTTGCCCACCTCCGATGTCTTCCATGCCGCGCCCTGCCTGTACGAGCTAACCAGTCCGGGCATGAGCCCGATGTTGAGCTCGGCGAATTCGCCGCCCGCATACGAGATGGGATACAGGCTCACGTCGAGCGCGCCTTTGCGCACCGCCGAGAACTGCGCGACCGTCTTCATCAGCGACGAATTCGGGTAAACCTGGCCGGTGAGCGCGCCGTTACTTCGCTTTTCGATCTCGGCGGCAAACATCCGGCAAAGCCGGTCGCGGAAATCGCCTTCGCTGATCGTCCCGCCCGGGAACTGGTGCGATATCTTGAATGTCTGGGCGGCGAATGCGCTGCCGAAGCCCGAATCCGCAATCACAAAAGGTGTGGCAAGCGTGCCGGACACAAACGTTCGTCGGCTAACCCTCATGGCGTGTGCTCCCTGTTGTTTGTTTTTGATGAATAATGGGTGAAGAGGGACCAGGACAGTAGCAGGCCTTGTCGCAAGCGCGAAGCTGGCATATTGCCGCGCATCGACTCCCGGGCAGGCGCTCACCACAGGCAGCCCGCTCAATGCGCCGGTCGCTCCGATACGAGCCAGGTGATGATATCCATGAGTGAATCTACACCGTGCAGGTGGACACCTCGGGCGAATCGCCGCCCTCTGCGCTGCTGCAGAATTGCGCGAGTAGTCTCAGCAAATGGTTCTATTTGAAGAATGCCGGCGAGTTGGTTACCACGTTCCACCAGATAGGCACCACGTTGTCGAATTTGCGTATCGCAAGGTAACGGCTGCTCGTCTCCGGCGTGCCTCGCGAATTTGCCCACGGCGCAAATGTGCGCCGTCGATTTCTCAGCGTGCGTTGATCGCGCCGCATCTTAGACCTGGCGCATAGGTCACGTTATCTGCAGCTGGCCCACTTCGCTACAATCGCTTCAAGGAGGCGCAGCGCGTCGGTGGTTCCGTCCGCCTCGCCCTTTTCGAAATCCTTTTCCGCCTGACCCATCGTGTTGGTGATGTGAGCGATGCAAAGCACGCTGACGCCCGCCACACGCGCAAACATGTACAGGGCAGCAGCTTCCATCTCGACGGCGAGCACCCCTTTCGACCGCGCATTCTCGATGGCGCTGGCGGTTTCGCGGAACGGCGCGTCCGTGGTCCAGCTCGCCCCCACGAGCGCATGCAGCGCGTTTTCCCTGAGGGCCTCACTCGCCATCTCGATAAGACGCGGGTCCGCCTCGCCGTATTCCGAAGGGGCGGCATAGTGATAGCTCGTGCCCTCGTCGCGCAGCGCGCGGTCAATGAGGACAAAATAGGGCGTTTGCCCGGCTGGCGTGATCTGGCCCGCGGACGTGAGGTTCACGAGGAACCGGCAGCCGCTCGCAAACAGCTCCTCCGCAACCAGCACCGCGAACGGAGCGCCAATGACGCTGGCAATGATCCCTGTGGTCTGTCCTGCCAGTGTGAACGTGTCGAGATGCGTGTGATAGCAAGGCCAGTGCTGAAATTCTCTTGCGGCTCCTGATCCCCTCAAGCGACGCACAATGTCGCCGTCCGGATCGAGAACGCAGACCGGCGGGACATCGACGCTCGGCAGCCCTTTTTGCCGCCGCGCCTCGCGCAGAAGCGCCTGCGGCTGAAACACACTTGGCGAGGACGGGTCTTTTTTATCCAGCAGCGGAGGCCTGAAGGTCATGGCCCGGGACGTTCAAATATGACGGCGTAATGATAGGGTGGAATCTCGACTCGCTGCACAAGCATCAGCCCACCTGCTCGCACCGATGCGATTGTCTGCTCGGGCGACAGTCTCAGTTCCGTATTAGGTCCGCGCGGCTCACCCAGAACTTTCGTCTCTTCGCGGGCTCGCTTGTGCCAGTTCACGATCGCAAAACGACCCGACGGCTTCAGAGTTGCGCGCACGGCCGCCGCGAGCCGCGGGCGATCGGGAACGCCATGGAAAGCGTTCGCCAAAAACACAAAATCCACCGGACGTTTCACAATTGTCGCAATATCATAAGCATCGCCTGCTATGAAATCGCAGTTCGTGATGCCACTCTCCTGCAGCCGATGGCGGGCCATTTCGAGCAAATCGCGATCAATGTCGATAGCAATGACGCGGGCGGCAACACTGGCGATTTGCAAGGTGAACCACCCATCTCCCGAACAGAGATCGACGACCTCCATATCGGGTTTGAGCCCGACCGCGGCGAGCACACGCGCTGGCTCGGGCCATAGCGCCTCCCACCAGCCGGACGCGGGCATTTCCGTCCCCTGAAAGAAGCCCGGAAGGTTCGACATTGTCTCCGCAGAGTTGATTTGACAGTGCTCTCTTCATTCAGCGCTTAATTGCGCGAACAGGAGATAGCGCATGCGCACCAACCCGTTCTACGACGCCTGGCTGTTTGTGACGGGACAAACCGGCGAGCATGCGGCAAGCGGCATGGGGTGGCTGCTGACGCTGCTGTTCACTGCGCTGCTTATCGCCAGCATCTTCATTGCAGCCAGGAACTGGCGGGAAGATTCCGCGCAGCGCAGCTGGGAGCATATCGCAACCTGGTTCATGCGTGTTTTGATCGGCTGTATGTGGTTTCAGGGCTCGATCTGGAAGTTGCCGTTGCCCGTCTCCGGCGGTTTCAGGGCCGCGATCATGCCGATCAGCGAGTTTGCCGCCTTCGACTTTCATCGATGGATTGCCAAGAATATTTTCATGTCGATCCTGCCCGTGCTCGGGCCGCTGGTTTATCTGACCGAGCTCTCGCTCGCGGTGAGCTACATATTAGGAATTTTTGTGCGACCTCTGGGCGTCATTGGAGTGTTGTTTGCTGCGCATTTGTGGCTGGGTCTCTATCGTCAAGCCGAGGAATGGCCCTGGCTTTATGTGTTCCTGATTTTTGTGCAGGGATTTTTGGTCGTCACGAATGCGGGGAAGAGCCTGGGTTTCGATGCATTGATTGCGCGCAAACCATCGGGTGTAGGGGCAACTTGACCGCGGCAAGCCTTGCCGCGATGCTCACTCCGATCAGCTCGAGGCGGGTCATGCCGATCACGCCATGACAAGGATCGCGGGGCCAGGGCGGCATCAGAGAGGGCGCACGCGCGGGCGAGGCGCAATCGTGGGACTCGCCATTATTGGGGCTGTCCTCGCAGTCTGGCTTATCCTGCTCGGGCTCACGGGTGAGTTTCTGGTCGACTGGCTGTGGTTTTCCGCGCTTGGCTACCCGGGCGTCTTCTGGACCACCGTGTTTGCCCAAGCCAAAGTGTTCCTCGCCGTCTTTCTGCTGACCGGCGTCATCCTGTGGGTGAATGGCTGGGTGGCTTATCGCCGTGCCTGCTCGCCTTGGGTGCAACCTGCGGAGCACGCGGCATGGCAGAGCACCGGAAAACCGACAGATCTCATCGAGCTCTTGCCTCATCGCTTGCCTTTCGCCATCGCTGCTGCCGCTGGCCTGCTCGCCATGATTGTCGCCTGGGCCGAAGTCCAAAACTGGAGCGTTTTTCTGACGTTTCTGTATCAGCTCCCGTATTCC
>DATCJI010000037.1:0-1620 GCA_036562835.1 Xanthobacteraceae bacterium
GCATGGACGTGGTCACGCCCTATATCCACGAGCGCCGGCAGTTCGGGCAACCGATCGGGGAGTTTCAACTCGTCCAGGGCAAGGTTGCCGACATGTATGTCGGCATGAACGCGTGTAAGGCCTATGTCTACGCCGTGGCGAAGGCATGCGATCGCGGGGAAACCACGCGGGAGGACGCCGCCGGCGCCATCCTCTATGCCGCCGAGCACGCCACCAAGATCGCGCTTGACGCGATTCAGCTCCTCGGCGGCAACGGCTACATCAACGATTATCCTACCGGACGATATCTGCGCGATGCCAAACTCTACGAGATCGGTGCAGGCACAAGCGAGATCCGGCGCATGCTCATCGGCCGGCAGCTGTTCGAAAAGACGCGCTGAGCGAGGCCATGAAGATGGGCGCACTTAACGTGCAGGAAACTCAGTGCGCCCCCTCTCCCCGCTTGCGGGAAGAGGGTTGGGGTGAGGGGTGCTCTCGAGGCGTGTGGTGCGGGAGGAGCCCCGCTCATCCGGCTCGTTGCCTCCGCTGCGCTTCTGCATCTCGCCGACCTCCCCCCGCGAGCGGGGAGAGGTGGAGCCCGCGATGACCGCGCTCACATCCGTCGTCGACCCGGGCTCGGCGGAATTCGCCCGCAACGCCGAGGCGATGAAGGCGCTGGTGGCGGACCTGCGCGCCAAGCTCGATACGGCGATGCAAGGGGGCAGCGAGGAGGCGCGGGCGAGGCACGTTGCGCGCCGGAAATTACTGGCGCGCGAGCGCGTCAATATGCTGCTCGATCCGGGAACGCCGTTCCTGGAGCTTTCGCCGTTGGCCGCGCATGACATGTACGGCGGCGACGTTCATTCTGCGAGCATCATCACCGGCATCGGCCGCGTGAGCGGCCGCGAATGCGTCATCATCGCCAATGATGCTACCATCAAGGGCGGCACCTACTATCCGATGACGGTGAAGAAGCACCTGCGCGCGCAAGATATCGCGCGCGAGAATCATCTGCCGTGCATCTATATGGTCGATTCCGGCGGCGCGTTCCTGCCGCTGCAGGACGAAATATTCCCGGACGAGCGCCACTTCGGCCGCATCTTCTACAATCAGGCGCAGATGTCCGCACTCGGCATTCCCCAAATCGCAGTCGTGATGGGCTCCTGCACGGCGGGCGGCGCCTATGTGCCGGCCATGTCCGACCAGAGCATCATCGTGCGCCATCAAGGCACGATCTTTCTGGGCGGGCCGCCATTGGTGAAGGCGGCGACGGGCGAGGACGTGAGCGCGGAGGAATTGGGCGGCGCCGACGTGCACAGCCGGCAGTCCGGCGTGACCGACTATTATGCGACCGACGACGGCCATGCCATCGGTATCGCGCGCCGTATCGTCGCCGACCTCAACCGGGTCAAGCATTCATGGCTCGAGGTCCGCAAGGCGCAAGACCCCTTGTTCCCGGCGGAAGACCTCCACGGCATCGTGCCTGCGGACCCGCGCACGCCCTATGACGTTCGCGAGGTGATCGCGCGCATCGTCGACGCTTCCGAGTTCCAGGAATTCAAGGCGCTCTACGGCGAGACGCTCATCTGCGGCTTCGCCCATATTCACGGCTTTCCCATCGGCATCCTTGCCAACAATGGG
>DATCJI010000065.1:0-2232 GCA_036562835.1 Xanthobacteraceae bacterium
CTAAGTCTGTAGGGTGTGCAAAGGCGTGCTCTTGCACGCCGTGCGCACGCGTTCATCTCTCCGGCCTCTCCGCGTGGGCACGGCGCGCACACTGCGCGTGCATGCCTGTCGGCCTGCGCGCCGCGCGCCTTTGCCCACCCTACAACCGCATCAATATTGCCGCGTCACGTCGATCACGTTGCGCAGCGGCCTGCCTTGCGCGAAAGCGGCATAGTTCTCGATAAAATGCGCCGCCACGTCCTCGGGCAACAGCGGTCCGCACACATGCGGCGTGATGGTGATGTGCTCGTTACTCCAGAACGGATGTCCCTTCGGCAACGGCTCGGTCTCGAACACATCAAGGGTGGCATGCCCCACCCGGCCGCTGTCGATGGCGGCGAGAAGCGCCTGGTCGTCGAGCACCCCGCCGCGCCCGACATTGATAAGGTGTGCTCCCATGGGTAGCTGCTGCAGGATGGGCGCGTCGAAAATGTTTTTGCTCTCCTGCGTCAACGGCAGGACCAGCACGAGCACGTCGCACTGCGCGACGAAGGGGGGCAGGCGTGCGCTGCCTGCGTAAATCTCCGAGACGGCCTCGCAAGGAGCTTCCGAGCGGCGCCAGCCGATCACACGAGCATCGAACAGGCGCAAAGCGCGCGCGATCTCGGTTCCGATTTCCCCAAGCCCTGCCACGCCGATGCACAGATTGGCCATGGTTTGCGGCCGGTAGACATGCCAGACCCTCTGCTGTTGCTGTTGGCGTCCTTGTGGAAAGCGGGCCGTCCTGTCGAGAATGGCGCCGATCACGTATTCGATCATGCGCCGTGCAATCATGCGGCCGTCGGTGCGCGTGAGAAGGACATCGCGGTGCAGGGGCCACGCGTCGATCACATCGTCCACGCCGGCGCCCATTTTCTGCACCCAGCGCAGGTTGGGCATTTTGCGCAAAAGCTCACCCGAAAAGCCCCAGCCGTAAAGAATTTGCGCCTCAGGCAAATGGGGGGCGGCCTCGCTGTCCGAAGCGGCAAAACGGAGCTGCACCTGCGGCAAGGCCGCACTGAGAATATTTCTGAGCCGTTCAAGGTCGGCCTTTATCTTGCAATAGACCAGAGCAGGCCCGGGCCCGTGAGAAATACGCTTCATCATGTGAGCCACGGCAGGGCGATGCTCGGTCGTGCGATCATCAGCCAGAAAATTGCGAGCACTGCGCCAAAGGCCGGAAAGCCGAATGCAAACCAGGTCCAGAACAGCCGATAATAGACGGCCGGCAGCGGAACGCCATCAAGCACGGCACGCGCCGCAAGGTCGCGCATGCGCATCTGCATCCAGACGACCGGCAGCCAAAAAGCTCCCGTGAAAAAATAAAGCGCGATGGACAGAACGATCCAGCCTTCCCGGAGCGAATAGCCGATGATCCAGGCCAGGAGTACGCCGGTCGCGGGCTGCGCGACCACCGCCGAAGCGGTGAACACAAAGTCCGCGATCACCACGATGCGCGCAACTCCGGCAATGACGGCGGGTTTGCCGACGATATGCGCCATCAGCATGAAGAACGCGATGCCGGCGCCGGTGCCGAGCAGGACCGTGGCGCCGATGACGTGCAGGAATTTAAGCCCGAGATAGAGCGTCAACGGTCGTCCAGGATCGCGAGTGCCACCATGTTGAGCACGACGATAGGCAAGATTTTGAGCATGGGACCGAGCGGATCGGCCCACAGCCGCGGAACAAGCACGGTGCCCGCCACGGCATAAAACAATGACACGACGAGCGCCGCATAGAGCGCCACGCGCGCAAACGGACGTAACGCGATTGCGATGCCGATCGCGACATCTGCAAGGGCGCCGGCAATGACGCTGGGACCCGCAAGCTTGCCCGCGCCACCATCCTGCATCAGCTCTTTTCCGATCTGAAAGCCGGGACCGAGCGCGATCAACCCGGTGCCGAGCCAGAACAGCGAAAGGACCGCGAAGACGAGAGCCTTGAGCAGGTAAAGGCGCGCGAACCAGCGTTCCTGCACGCTCGGCAGCTCAGCGGCGAGCGCAGATTCGATGTCCTGCGGTTTTATTCCGGTCAGTTCTTTCCAGGGGCGAGGATCGCCCACGGCACCCCGCAACATTTCGCTGCGCGCGGTGCTGCGCACGGGAGGGCGCCAGCCCAAAACTCCGGCAAAATCGCCGAGCCGGAACAACGCGCTGGCAGCAAAGCGCGGCACATTCAATACATGCGCGGCCCGGTAGCCGAGCCATCTGCGAA
>DATCJI010000076.1:0-7727 GCA_036562835.1 Xanthobacteraceae bacterium
CCGAAATCCCTCGCGCTCAGCGAGCTTCAGGTCGTTTGTCGTCACGTCATTCTGAAAATCGACAAAAGCCTTGCGTGCTGCAGTCGCTGGAACCTGTGCTCGTGCATTTGCGCGCGGAGAAGGTCGAGTACTGAGAGTAACGCTGCTGCTAAACCCGGCTCTTTGAGCAGCTTGCGCGCCGGCCGCGTAGCCGTCGGCCACCACATCGGAGAGCGCGTAAATGCCGCGGCATGCACCCGCCGAGCGCTCGCGCTCCGCCGAGCAATCAGGAATATAGGCGGCGAGCGCAGGATCGAATTTGAGGGTGCCGCGCGACTGGGAGAACAAGTGCACCGATGGTGTCCATCCTCCCGTCATGAGGACCAGATCGGCTTCGAGCTTTTGCCGGCTGCGAATGTTTCCATCGCCGCCGATGTGTCCGATGGTCACTTCCTGGACGCGCAATCGGCCGCGCGTGTCGAGCACGGCGGCTGCGGGATCGACGCGCATGCCATTCGCTTCAGCCTCTACAACGAGCTTGTTGTCCGGGTCTCTGCGCAGATCCGCGATGAGCGCAATTTCGATTCCGGCTTCCTTCAACTCGCGCGCTGTTACGTACGCGCTGTCGTCTGCGGCCGCGATAACCGCCCGCGTTCCTGCGCGCGCGCCGTACCGCATTGCATAGGTGCGCGCCGCGCTCGCAAGCATGATCCCGGGACGGTCATTGTTGGAAAAAACCAGCGGGCGCTCGATCGCGCCTGTCGCCAGCACCACTTCCTTCGCACGCACTTGCCACAGCCGCTCGCGCGCAAGCGTCGCGTCATAGGAAGGCGGCAAATGGTCACTGAGTGATTGCGCCAGCGCCAGCAGATTATCAGAAAAATAGCCAAAGCATTGGGTGCGCAGCAGCAGCGTCACCGCGTTGTGTCTCCGCAGGGTGGCGATGCTTTCGGCAACCCAGCCTTGCGCCGGTTTGCCGTCGATGAGCTCGCGCGTTTCGGAAAGGAGTGAGCCGCCCAATTCGGCCTGCTCGTCGCATAAAATGACACAGGCGCCAGTTGCTGCTGCTGCGGTTGCGGCGGCCAGCCCCGCGGGACCAGCACCCACGACGAGCACGTCGCAATGGGCAAAACGATGGGCGTAACGATCGAGGTCGGGCATGCGTGGCGCACGGCCAAGCCCGGCAGCGCGCCGGATCGCAGGCTCGAACAGGCGCTTCCAGGGGAGCAGGCCCAGCGAGCGCGGGCCCATAAAAGTTTTGTAGTAGAAGCCCGCAGGAACAAGCGCTGCGAACCGATCCGTCGCCGCGCCTATGTCAAAGGCAAGCGACGGCCAACGGTTCTGGCTCGAAGCGCAAAGCCCTTCGTAGAGCTCTACCTGCGTGGCGCGCAGGTTGGGTGTTGAGCGCCCACCTCCCTTTTGTACGCACACGAGAGCATTGGGTTCTTCGCTTCCGGCACTCACGATGCCGCGCGGGCGGTGATACTTGAATGACCGTCCGACAAGGTGCACGCCGTTGGCGATCAATGCCGAAGCGAGGGTGTCTCCGGTAAATCCGAACAACTCGCGCCCGTCGAAGCGAAAGGAAATCGGTCGGCTGCGGTCGATCCTCCCACCCGAGCTCGTACGAAACGGCTGCCTCACCGCCGTTCTCAGTCTGCGGACGGACGCGGTTCGCCCACTTTGTACGTGGTGACGAACTTGTCCGTGAGGGTGTCGCGAAGGGCGTTGAAGAACCGGCCGCAGCCGTGCAGGTGGCGCCAGCGTTCCGCATGCACGCCTTTCGGGTTCGAGCGCACGTAGACGTATTCCGTCCATTCCTGATCGGATACCGCGCCAGGATCGGGGGGTCGGGCAACGTGTGCCTCGCCAGCGTACCGAAACTCAATTTCCGGGCGCTCGCCGCAACAGGGACAGTTGATCAGCAGCATGCGCGCATTTCAGTGCGATACCGCGGCAGCGGCGGCCTCATCGATCAGGCGTCCGCTGGTGAAGCGCTCGAGCGAAAAAGGTGCTGCGAACGGATGCGGCTCGTCGCGCGCGATAGTCGCAGCAAAGACGTGACCGGAGCCGGGGGTTGCCTTGAAGCCCCCCGTGCCCCATCCGGCATTGACGTAAAGGCCAGGCACCGGCGTTTTGCCAATGATGGGCGAGCGGTCCGGTGTGACATCGACGATGCCGCCCCAGTTGCGCAGCATGCGCAGGCGCCGGAACATCGGAAACAACTCGCAGATTGCATCGAGCGTATGCGCGCTGACATGCAAGGCGCCCCGTTGCGAGTACGACACGTACTGATCGGTGCCCGCGCCAATCACCAGCTCGCCTTTATCGGATTGCGAGATATAGGCGTGGATGGTGTTCGACATCACGACGCAAGGAAGCACAGGTTTGACCGGCTCCGAGACGAGCGCCTGCAACGGGAAACTCTCGATCGGCATGCGCACGCTCGCCATGGCGAGGACCACGGATGTATGACCCGCAACCACAACACCGATCCGGCGGGTGTTGATTTGGCCGCGCGTCGTGTCAATCGCGGTCACGGCGCCGTTCAGCGCACGTCGGATGCCCCGCACTTCACAGTTCTCGATGATGTCGACGCCGAGCCGGTCGGCAGCGCGCGCATAAGCCCAGGCGACTGCGTCGTGGCGCGCCACCCCTCCCCTCCTCTGCAGGGCCGCGCCAAGCACCGGGTGGCGCACGCCTGGAGAGATATCGAGCGGCGGACAGAATTTTTTTGCGTCCGCCGCGATCAGCCATTCGTTGTCGATGCCGGCCAGCCGGTTCGCGTGCACATGTCGCTTGAAGACCTGCACATCGTGCAGGTTGTGCGCCAGCATGAGCACCCCGCGCGGCGAATACATGATGTTGTAGTTGAGCTCATGCGAGAGCGTCTCCCAAAGCTTGAGCGCGTGCTCGTAGAGTGCCTCGCTTTCCTCCCACAGATAGTTCGAGCGGATGATTGTGGTGTTGCGGCCGGTATTGCCCCCGCCCAGCCAGCCTTTTTCCAGGACGGCGATGCTGCGGATGCCGTGCTCCTTGGCCAGATAGTAGGCGGTCGCGAGTCCATGGCCACCGGCACCGACAATGACCACGTCATAGCTTGCCTGCGGCTCGGGCGAGCGCCATTGGCGCTGCCAACGCGCGTGGCCCAAGGCGGCATGACGCAACAGCGCGCCGAAGGAGAATTTGCTCACGCGGCTGCCGTATTTCCAAAATAGGCGCGCTGCACTTCCGGGTCTTGGGCAAGACGTTCGGTTGTGCCCTCCGCCACGATGCGACCCTGCGCCAGCACGTAGCCTTGGTGCGCAATTGCAAGCGTCTGGTTGACGTTCTGTTCGACCAGCAGCACGGTGATGCCGCTTGCATTGATACGGCGGATTACGTTGAAGTTCTCCTGCACGAACAGCGGCGAGAGCCCGAGCGAGGGTTCGTCGAACATCAAGAGCTTGGGCTCCATCATCAGTCCGCGGCCAATGGAAACCATTGCCTGCTCGCCCCCTGACATGGTGCCTGCGAGCTGGCTTTCGCGTTGCTTCAGCGGCGGAAAAATCGAGTAGATACGCGCCAGCCGCTCGCGAATGGCGCGCTCGGACGGCACGAGGTAAGCGCCCGTGCGCAGGTTTTCCTCGACCGTCATGCGCGCAAACACCCGACGGCCCTCCGGCACGCATCCGATCCCGTGCGCGATGATCTCGTGGGTGGTGAGCCGCTCGAGCGCGTGTGGACCGAAGCGGATCGTGCCACGGCGCGGCGGGGTGAGCCCGAGAATGGAGCGGATCAGCGTGGTCTTGCCGGTGCCGTTTGCGCCAAGGATGCAGGTGATTTTTCCGCTTGGCACGGTCAGGCTGATGTCCGAAAGCACGTCGGCCTGATCGTAGGCCGTATAAACATTGGCAATGACGAGATCGCTCATGCGCCGCGCCCCAGATAGGCTTCGCGCACGATCGGGTCGGCGGCAACTTCGGCGAAGCGGCCTTCGCAGATCTTGCGGCCATAATTGAGCACAATGCACCGATCGGTCACGCGTTCAATCACGCCCATTTCATGCTCGATAATGATGATGCTGAGGCCTTCGAACCGGTGCCGAACATCGAGAAGCTCGCTCATGAGCTGATGGGTTTCGTCGTGCGTCATGCCGGCGGATGGCTCATCCAACAACAGAAGTTTCGGGTTGCCGATCAGTGCGCGGCAGATCTCGACACGGCGGCGATCGATCATGCCGAGCGCAACTGCCGGATCAAAAAGCCGCGTCACGAGCTGCGGGTTGAAGATAGCCAGAAGAGCAGCGCAGTTCTCCACATACCGCTTGAGCTCATCGGCGAATGTGCGACGCCGGAACACGTTATGGAAAATGCCGCTGTTAATGCGGCGATGCGCGCCGAGCACCACATTGTCAAAGACCGAGAGGCTCAGGCATAGACGCGAGCGCTGGAAGGTGCGTGCGAGACCGCGCCGGCACACCGCTTGCGGGGAAAGGGCCGTGATGGCTTTGCCATCGAACTGCACGGACCCCGCGCTGCTGCGGTAGACAGCGCTGACCACGTTGAAAAACGTGGTCTTGCCGGATCCATTGGGACCGATGAGGCCCAGAATTTCGGCGCGGTTGACGGTGAGATCGAGCGCATTGAGGGCCAGCACGCCGCCAAATCGCACCGTCACGCCGCGGCAATCGAGGAGTGCCTCGCTCAAAATAGAACCTTGGGATCGAGCCGGCGAGTGCGCCGCGGCACCAGGCCTGCCGGACTGGCCATCAGAATGATCACAACGAGAGCGGCGAAGATCAACAGCCGATATTCCTGGATGAACTGCAACTTCTCGGGAAGCAGCACCAGAATGGCGGTTGCGGGCAGTGCGCCCCAACGGTTGCCAATCCCGCCGAGGATCACGACAGAGACAAGCGTCAATGAATCGGCCAAGGTGAAGTTGTTGGGCGCGATGAACCCCAGCATCTTGGCGTAGGCCGCGCCGGCAAGACCCGCGAGAAAATTTCCGGCCGTGAAGGCTACGATTTTCCAGTATCCGAGATTGAGGCCAAATACGGCTGACGCGATCTCGTCAAGACGCACGCTGTCCAGCCAGACGCCGAGCCAGGAACGATCGAGGCGGGAGGCAATGAAGATCGCAAGCGCAAAGATTGCGAGCGCGAGCAGAACGTAATTGGCATAAAAGGAGATCGAGAAATTACCAAGCCGAATGTCATTGCTGAAATCCCAACCGAACAGGTTGAAGCCGGACAATTTCAGACCCTGGGGACCGCCCACAATCGGCGTGGCATCAAGAAAGACGCCGAACATAATGCCGAAAGCAAGCGTGGTGAGCGCAGCATAGTGGCCACGGGTGCGCAGGACAGGCAGCAGCAAAAGTGAACCGATCAGCACCGCCGCTATTCCTCCTGCGATGAGCGCGACGGCATCGGGCATCCACCACAGCCAATTAAGCACGGCGGCCGTGTATGCTCCGGTACCGAGAAACCCTGCGGCCCCGAAGTTCGACACGCCTGCATACCCAAGCTGGACCGTCAGGCCGATGCAGCAGCTCGCGTACAACAGAACGGTAGCGATCATCAGGAAGCCGAAGTTGTCCTCATGCAGCACGGCAATTGCGACGAGCGCCGCTATAAGAATTGCCCCCGCGAGCACGTGCGGATGCTGCTCCGCAGAGTGCTCAAGTGCGGTGATCGCGCCGTACCGCCTTGCTGCGAACCAGATCGCCGCAAGCGCAATCAGCACCGCGACGACGACGCGCTGATCCTCGACGGCGACAATGGCGGCCAGCATGCCGGTGCATACGAACACGCCCGCGAGCACTGGCCACGCAGGAGCTCTGTCGGCGTTCGTCACACCCGCTCGCTCCTGGCTTCCGCCAACAGCCCGGTCGGCCGCCAAGTGATGATCACGATGACCACGAGGAACGCAAAGAAGGTCTTGTACTCCGTCGCTCCCGGGGCGAGCGCGACCGCGAGTGTCTGCAACCCAGCAAACAGATACCCGCCGAGAATTGCCCCCCAAAGATTGCCAAGTCCGCCGACGATTGCGGCGCTGAAGCCTATGACAGCAAGCAAGACGCCCATGCCGTAATTGATCTCGCTGTAATAGAGCCCGTACATGACACCGGCCACGCCGGCCGTGGCGGAGCCGAGCGCGAAGGTCAAGCGCACCACGCGCCGGAAATTCATGCCCATGGTGCGCGCGGTCTCTTCATCCTCGGCAACGGCACGAACCGCGAGCCCGAAGCGCGTGCCCGTGATCACCCAATGCACCAGTGCGATGAGGCCGACACCAACCGCAAGCAGAATTAGTCCGTCATACCGCACGAAGGCGCGCCCGATATTGATGCCACCCGCCGGCAGCAGCGCCGGGAAGCGTTGCGGGTTACCCCCATTCGGATAAAAAAGGCGCAGACATTCGCGGATGATGGTGCCGAGCATCATCGTGAGCAGCAGGATGTTGAGCGTCGGCGAATTGCGCAGCGGCAGCACGAAAAATCGGGCAATTTCGGTGCCCGCGACGCTGGTGACAAAGACTGCGATGGCCAACATCGCAACCAGTTGCGCCCATGCACCCAGCCCTCCCGCCTCCACCATCAGGGCAACAGCGAGCGCTCCGAAGGCTCCCAATGTGAGGACATCCCCATGGGAGAACTTGATCACGTTCATCACGCCAAAAAACAGCGTGAATCCCATCGCGACGAGACCGTACATCGTGCCCTGCATCAGCCCGTTGAGCAGATGTTGGGCGACGATGTCCATGCGCGTTCACGTGCCCCAATGAAGCGAACCGTTTTCAGGTAAAAGTTCCGCAGTTTGCCGCGCTCGTGCGGGCTGCACACTATTTCTGCCGGCCGAGCTTGCGCTTGCCGCTTGCGTATTCGCTGTCCTCCCACACGGTCCATTTGCCGTCTTGCACGACGAATTTCGTGGTGAGCGGGGTGATGTTCTGACCGTGGTCATCGAAAGTGATCGGACCGACCGCTGAAGGATAGTCCTTCACATGCGCGAGGCCTTCGGTGACCTTGGCGCGGTCGGGGCCGCTCTTTTCGATGGTGTCCATGACCAGATTGGTCGCGGCAAAGGAGAAGGGGCCATAGGCTTCGTACGGCTCCTTGTAGCCCGCCTCGGCGTATTTTTTCATGAATGCCTGACCCTCCTCGGTGCGCTCGATGCGCGGGCTGTCGAAGAAGGTGAGCACGCCTTCAGCGAGCTCGGGGCCGACTGCATTGATGAACGCTTCGCCGATAATGCCAGACTGACCTTCCATCAGCTGGTCGAGGCCAAACTTCACCATCTGGGTGCGCAAGCGCGTGCCGAGCGGCGTCAGGCCGCCGAAGAAGATGACATCAGGATTGAGCTCCTTGACCTGGGTAAGCTCCGCGCTGAGATCCTGCTGGTCCGGTGGAACGCCCAGCTTGCCAATAACCTGACCGCCGTTCTCCAGCGTGAACTGGGTGAAATATTTGTCCATCGACTTGCCATAGTCGGTAGTGTCCGCAAAGGACACGAAGCGTTTGTAGCCAAGGTCAGACATGAACTTGGCGCCCACCCGGTTCTGACCGATCAGCGTGCCGCTGACGCGGTGAATCTCGGGGAGTTTCTTCCCGTACGTGATCTCCGGCAACACCGCCGCCCAGACCACCATGGGGAGCTTGAAACGATTGTAGATCTCCACAGTGGCGATAGCCGTTGCCGAGCAATAATGTGGAACGGCGGCAATGATCGAGCGATCGGAACCGGCACGCGTGGCAACCTGGAC
>DATCJI010000218.1:0-2560 GCA_036562835.1 Xanthobacteraceae bacterium
CGTAACGATTATCCACAATTCCACAGGGCTGGCGAGCCGCCGACAATGAACTTGAGGCTATTGCCGGCGCGACTAAGTCGATGAGACCGCCCTATGATCGGGACCGCGCTGGCCTATGTCGGTATTGACCATCCCTGTATCGACCCGTCGGGAGACGTCCGCCGATATCAACCCGCGGCTGCGCAGACGCACGGCGAAGTTCTCCGCCTCGCTGTCTGCAGCGCGCGAGCACCTGGCGCAATCCGGGTTCCGACCAAGGAGCGCCTACTATTCGGTCATTGCCGGCGCGGTTTCCAGGCTTCCAAATAATACGCGCGACGCGCGGCTCGCGCTGTACGATCGCGCGGAAACAGCGCTCACCGCAGAACTCCTGCGGCACCCTGATATATCGGACCAACAGGTGGCGGTCGAACGGCTCGCGCTCGAAAAAGCGTTCCTCAAGATTGAGGGCGATGCGCGCAGAAAGGAAAAGTCCGGACGATCGCGCGCAAACCGGCCTTGGCCGTTCGCAACGCTTTTTGGGCTTTTTGCGCGTGGCAACGTCAGCCCACAGGACGCCGTCAGCCGATCGCGCGCGGGAGCCAGACGGCAAGGGCTGGGAAGGCCGCGATGACCGCGAGCAGAACGAGGCTCATGACGATATAAGGCACCACCGCGCGGAAGATGTGGCTCATGGTCACCTGCGGCGGGGCGACGCCCTTCATGGTCATCAGCAGAAGCCCGTGCGGCGGCAACAAGAGCCCGAGCTGCATGCAGATCAGATAAAGCACGCCAAACCAGATCAGATCGACGTCGAGCCGCTGCACGATGGGCATGAATACGGGCAGCGTGATCAACATCATGCTCACCTGGTCGACGAAGACCCCGAGAAAAATGAGCAGTCCCATCATGCCGGCGAGAATGGCGAAGGGTGAAAGACCGCGGCCGAGGATGGTCGAGACGATCCCCTCCGTGGCACCTGAGAAGCTGAGAATCTGCGAGAAGGTGACGGCGCCCAGGATGATGAACAGGATCATGGCCGAGATCAGTATGGTGCCGTGCAAGGCCGCAAACAGCGCGCGCAGGCTCAGCGCGCCATAAAGCGCGGCCAGCACCAGCGTGGCGATCGCGCCGAGCGCCGCCGACTCGGTGGGCGTCGCGACCCCGCCTGCCATCGCGCCGACCACCACGACGAAAATCGCCACAAGCGGCAGCACATAAAACAGGAGCAGCTCGTATTTGGCCCAGCCGTGCCGTTCCTCGACGACCGCCGCAGGCGCCAGCGCCGGATTCATCTGCACACGTATGATGATATAGCCGACGAACGCGGCGCTCAGGATGAGGCCCGGGACAATGCCGCCGATCAGCAGTTTCGAGATCGAGATTCCCGAAAGGCTGCCGAGCAGCACGGTGAGGGCAGAGGGCGGGATCAGCATGTCGACCGCGCCAATCGCCATGAGCGGGCCCGTCGCCAGCACCGGGTTGTAGCCGCGCGCCAGCATCACCGGCAGCATCAGCGAGCCGAGCATGGCAGTCGTCGCGATGGTCGAGCCGGAGATGGCCGAAAACACGGTGCCTGCAACCACGCCGATCACGGCCAGCCGTCCGGGTATCTGGCGCACCAGGCGCTCGATGCCGTCGATCACCTTCAGCGCAAGCCCGGTGTGAAACAGCACCTCGCCCATGAGCACGAACAGCGGAATGGGCGTGAGCGAAAAATTCAGCACCGCCACCGCGCTGTTGCGCACCATCTGATTGAGGCCGGCGTCGCCGCCGAGAAAGATGAGCGCACCGACGATGTTTATGGCGATGAACGAGAAGGCGACCGGCAGGCCCATGAACAGGAGCAGCATGGAGCCGCCGAGGAGCAGGAGCGAGGCCATTTGCCAGGAAAACTGCAAGGACATGACAAGCGGGCTGTTCGTTATGCGGCGGAGACCGCATCGTCGCGCGGCCGCCGCTCGGCAAGCGCGAGACGGTGCATGCGGAAGACGAATTCGAGCGCGAGCAGCGCAAATGCAACCGGCATCGGGGCGAGCAGCCACCATTCCGGCAGAATGAGCGTCTTGATCGAGAGAGAGCCGCTCATGAAGCTGTCGAGCGCCGCTTTGGCGCCGTACCACACAAAATACAGGCAGCAGACGAGCCCGATGGCGTCGCTGACCCATTCGATCGCCCATCCTGCCTGCGGCGGCAGAAGGCGCAGCACGATGTCCACGCGGATGTGACGGCCCTGGCGCAGCAGACCTGGCGCCGCAAGCAAGGTGATCAGGTAAAGCGCATCCTCCGAGAGCTCGTTCGCGGGCGCAATTCCGCCGGCGCCGATATTGCGCAGCAGAACGTCGGCCCCGATCACGAAGGTCAGTCCGAGCAACAGCAGGCACGCGATCGCGACCAGCGCGTCAAGCACCCGGCCGTACCAGGAAGAGAGCTTGATCACCGTTATCCCTCCCACGCGAAATCAACGTGTCCCGGGCGCGGCGCAGCACGCAGTGGTGCGCCGCAGAACCGGGACCGATACGGTTTCTGGCGGCCCCGGAGCAGCGGTGCACCGCTTGGCGCTGCACCGCATCCGGGACAC
>DATCJI010000162.1:0-3972 GCA_036562835.1 Xanthobacteraceae bacterium
CGACAAACTGCAAGGCGTACCGACGCCGGGCATTGGCGGCGACAAGCTGATTGGCGGCCGCGGCACGCTCAACAGCACGACACCCGTCAAGACAGTCGAAAGCTACTGGCCCTACGCCACGACCCTTTTCGACTACATCAAACGCGCGATGCCGTTCCACTCGCCCGGCTCGCTGAGTGACGACCAGGTGTACAGCGTCGTGGCCTACATCCTCGCAGAAGCCAACATCGTACCGAAGAATGCCACTCTCGATGCGACGGCGCTGCCGAAGGTGGTGATGCCTAATCGCGACGGCTTCGTGCCCGACCCGCGGCCGGAGATCGAGCTCTATCGCTGATCTCTGCTCATCTGCACTCGGGCGCGCAAGTTAACGAGATGTGAATAACTCCCCGTCACACTCTGCGGCTTTAAACAGGGAGCGCAGCGGTGCGCACGCTCAAAACATCTTTACTTTGCTGCATCGTTGTCGCCTTTTCTGTTTGCGGTCTCCCCGCCGGAGCTCAGACATACGTTTCGCTGGCGTATGGCGGCACCTCTTGCAGCATGTGGAATTCCCGCAAGCCAATTGAAGGCAAGGTCTATGAAGCCTGGATGCTGGGCTATATCAGCTCGTACAATGCCTACGTATTCAACGGACCAAATGTTTTCGATGGCTCGGGTACCGAAGACCTTCGCACGTGGGTGGATGACTATTGCAAAGAGCACCTCGATGACAGTCTGGATGCGGTTGTACGCGCGCTTATAGAGGAGTGTGCAAGAAAAGCTTCGAATTGAGCCGCAGCTCTCAGGCCTCCATTTCGGACCCTTCGGCAGCAAGTGTTGCAAGCTTGTCCGGGTTCAAAACCGTGATGCTGCTTCGCTGCAGGCGGATCCAGCCTTGCTTCTCCCAACTGCGCAACTGTTTATTGGTGCTTTCGCGCGAGCGGCCGATGATTTGACTGATCTCACGCTGGGTGATGGCGAGCCGCCGCCCTGCAGCGGGCATGCTACCTTCCGGGGAAGAGCCGAGCCGGAGCAACGCCTTTGCAAGCCGGGTGGGGAGATCCAGAAAGCTCACGTCCTGAACCTGTTCGCTCGTGGCCCGCAGCCGCGCACAAAGAATTTCGATGAGGTGCATCATCAGATCGGGCTCGCCCCGCACGAATGGAATGAATTCTCTCCGTTCGATGATCATGAGCTCGCAATCAGTCATCGCGATAGCGTCGGCCGTGCGCGGGTGGCCGTCGAGCAGAGCGATTTCGCCGAACACCTCGCCCGGATTGATGATATTGAGCACGATCTCGCGTCCGTCGACGGAGGGCACGCTGATCTTCACCTTGCCGGAGAGGACGCCCATGAGACCACTGCCCGGATCGCCCTTGGCAAAGATCGCACTTCCGCGCGCGACCTTGCGACGTTTCATATAAGAGCCGAGCTTCTGCAGCACGTCCTGGGATAGCGTTCCGAAAAGGGCGTGATTGCGCAGGAGCGCAAGCTTGTCGGGAGGGCTTTGCACCGGGTGGGACAGCGGGGCTGAGCGCGGTTGGGGCATGGGTGGCCTCAAATTCAAATATGTCAGCGCATTTTGCTGCGCCGGTTGCGCCACTCGCCAGCCGCCGGAACTGGCAGGTGCAGGTTTTCGCGCAGCGTCGCGCCCTCATAATCCTTGCGCATTACTCCGCGGCGTTGCAGCTCCGGCACCACGAAGGAAACGAAGTCCTCGTAAGCACCGGGAACATGCGTGCCTGCGACTACGAATCCGTCGCAGCCGCGGTCAGTAAACCACTGTTCGAGCTGATCCGCGACTTCCTTCGGCCCCCCGACGATCGGGTCATGCACGCGGCCCCGGCCGCTCACCTCGATGAACTCGCGCACAGTGGGGTTTTTGTTTCCAGTCGCGCGCACGACCCGGTCACGAATAGCTTGCAGGCCCGAAATGCTTTTCATCTCCTCGTCCGTGAATGCCTGATCCATGCCCTTGCTGCCGAAATCGAAGTTCAGCGCCTCGGATAGAAGCGACAGCGAATCAATCTCGAGCGGCAGCTTGTCTATGAGCGTCCGTTTGTCCTCGGCTTCCGACTTGGTGGCCGCCGCAATCGGTGTGATCAACTGCGTGATGATGACGTGCTCTGGATCGCGCCCGTAGCGCGCAACCTCCGCTTTGAACTCCGCATAATCGCGCTTCCCGACGCTCACATTGGGGTAAACGACGAAGATGAGCTCTCCCCATTGCGCCCCGAATGCCTTGCCGCGCCCGCTTTGTCCTGCCTGAATAATGACCGGACTACCTTGCGCGG
Source organism: Xanthobacteraceae bacterium (assembly GCA_036562835.1). Lineage (GTDB taxonomy): Bacteria > Pseudomonadota > Alphaproteobacteria > Rhizobiales > Xanthobacteraceae > VAZQ01. The sequence continues at coordinate 2,277 of DATCJI010000162.1, forward strand.
AGCGCGGCACCGTGAACGGGCCGCGCGAGCGGAAGAAATCGCCACGATGATCGAGCCGGTTCACCTTCTCTGGCGACGCGAAAATCCCCCGCACTTTGTCCTGCACGATCGCGTCGTCCGCCCAGGTATCCCAATGGCCGAACACGACTTCCATGAATTCATCGGCGCGGTCGTAACGAAGGTCGTGCTCAATCACCTCCTCGCGGCCCATGTTCTGCGCCTCGCCGTCATTGAGCGACGTCACCACGTTCCAGGCAGCACGGCCGTTGGTCATCAGATCGAGAGTCGCAAACACGCGTGCGACATGGAACGGCTCATAATAGCTCGTGGAATACGTCGCGCCGAGGCCGAGCCGTTCCGTTGCCATGCCGAGCACCGTGAGCACCGTCACCGCATCCATTTTCACGCAGCGAATCCCGTGCTGTACCGTGTGCGCGTGATTGTGCCCATAGATGTCCGGCATTGACAGCCGATCATCAAAGAAGCCGAGATGGAATTTCCCGCGCTCGAGCACCTTGCCAAGGTGGCGGTAATAGTCGGGCGACCAGCTGTCCGTGCGCGACAGGGGGTGCCGCCAGGAGCACACATGATTGGTGCAGTTCTGCGCCTGCAGAAAGCCAACCATGACCATCTGGCGCATGGCTTCCGTCCTCCAGCTTGCGCCTACAGAGGTCGCAAACCCGGTGCGTTCCACTCCCCTGTGTGGCGTATCAGGGATTATTTTACTATGTAACGGAAGGAGTCCCCAGCCCAAACCTACGTCTCAGCTGGCCCGCGCGGCGAGCGCATTTTCCGCCAAGACTTTTCCCAATTTCCAGGCGGCGCCGGGTACCCGATGGGCGGCGCGAATGACCGCATCGAATCCGCGTTCGATCCAGTCGCAGTCCTCGTCCGAGATGATGAGGGGAGGCAGCAGCTTTACCGTATGGCTGCCGTGCCCCGCCACCTGGGCAACGAGCTTGTGCTCGGTGAGCAGCGGAATGACGATGAGCTGACAAAACAGTCCCGTGTTCGCGGCCTCGAGAAGCTTCCATGAAGCCTTCAGCTTCAAGGATTGAGGCATGCCAAATTCAACCCCGATCATAAGCCCTTTGCCGCGCACGTCTTTAACGAGCTCGTAACGCGCGGCCATCTGGCGGAAGACCTGCAACAAGCGTGTGCCCTTCTCGGCCGCGTTCTCGACCAACGCTTCCGAGGAAAGCACGTCCAAGGTCGCAAGACCCGCAGCCATGGCGAGGTCGTTCTTTGCGAACGTCGAGCCATGCACCACCGCACGGTCCATCCGGTCGAATACCTTGTCATGTATCCATTTGCGGGTGGCGAGCGCCCCAACGGGGACATGTCCGCCGGACAGCGACTTCGCGAGCAGCACCATATCGGGCTGGATGCCCCAGTGCTCGACGGCAAGAAAGCGGCCGGTACGGCCTAGCCCGGTCTGGATCTCGTCGGCGATAAACAACGTGCCGCTCTGCCGACACAGCTCGATCGCCCCGGCAAGGTAGTCGTCGTGCGGCAAGACCACTCCCTTGCCCTGGATGGGCTCCACAATGAACCCAGCCATTCGCCGAGATGCGAGTGCCCGCTGCAAGGCATCGAGGTCATTGAATGGCACTTCGACGCAATTCGGCAGCAGCGGCCCAAAACCTGAGCGGAAAACCGGGTCCCCGTTTACCGACAGCGCCCCATAGCTCAACCC
>DATCJI010000229.1:0-3807 GCA_036562835.1 Xanthobacteraceae bacterium
CCCCGCTGCTGCGAAAATCTGTTTTGCATCCGGCGTGGCAAGATACGCGAGAAATGCTTTCGCCGCGTCCGCGGAAGGAGCATTGCTTGTGAGCGCCGCGCCGTAGCTCGTATAGTTCTGGATGTCCGGCGGCAGCGGGCCGACCAATTTGACGCCCTTTGGCTCGAACAGCTTGATCTCGGTGATCGCGGCCGAGCGCAAGACGTCCCTGCATGGAAATCTTGCCATTCCTGGCTTGCTCGTCGAGGAGGGCCGGCGGTGCGATCAGAATGTCCACGACCTCGCCCTCAGCCATTCGCTTGGCGAGTTGAGGCGCGGTATTGAATTGCAACTTGATCTCGTGGCCGCTTGCGCGTTTGAATTGTTCTGCCGCGCGCTGCAGGCCTGGTTCCACCGCGCCCGCGGACAGCACTTTGACGTCAGCAGATGCCGCCATCGAGCTCCAGAAAGCACTCCCTATACATGTCACCAAAATACATGTCACCAAAATCAGCTGCCTCATTCGATCCCTCGTCGGCATGCGCAGGCAGGTTCGGCAGTACTCGCGCCGTCTCACGACCTCTCCATCATCCGGACGTCAGCCCGTCGGATTCATGCCGGGCACCACGTTGTCGGTCGTGATATCCCGCTTGTGCATGTCATGCATGGAAAACACCGAGACGGCGCTGATGATGCTGACGAGAAGGATGTACCCGCAGATCAGCCATGGCCTGTTGCCGCCGGCCGGCAACAGCGAAGTGGCAACGATCGGCGTCAGTCCGCTCGCGAAGATTCCGGAGAACTGATAGACGAACGAGATGCCGGTGTAGCGCACGCGGGTATCGAACAGTTCCGAAAAGAGCGCCGCCTGCGGACCATAGACGGCCGGGTACACCAGCCCGAACGGGATTGTGATCGCGAGCCAGATGAGCAGGGGGATTTTTGTTTCCATCATTGCGAACGCCGGAAACGATAGAATCCCGATCAGCAGTCCCGCATAGCCGAACATGCGCCGCCGTCCGATACGGTCGGAAAGATTGCCGAACACCGGCAGCATGAAGATCATGACCCCTGAGGCGATCATCACGCCGGCAAGCGCGGTTTGACGCGGAAGCTGCAACGCCCCGGTGACGTAGGCGATGATAAAAACCCCATAGATGTTGAAGGTAACGCCTTCGATGTAGCGCGCCCCGAGCCCAAGCAGGGTGTTCCAGCCATGCGTGCGCCACAACTCGAAGAATGGCACGTGCACGACTTTCTGCATCTTCTGCAAGGCCGTGAATGCCGGCGTCTCGAGTATCTTCAGGCGGATGTACAGTCCGATCGCGACCAGGATGGCGCTGATCAGAAAGGCGATGCGCCAGCCCCAGTTGAAAAAGTCGCTCTCGGGAAGGAATGACAGCAAATAGACCATGGCAGAGGCCAGCAGCAGCCCGGCGGGGACGCCGATTTGCGGCCAGCTTCCATAGAATCCCCGCCTGTTCTCCGGCGAGTGCTCGACGGCCATGAGCACCGCGCCTCCCCATTCGCCCCCAATACCGATGCCTTGAAACACGCGAAGCACGAGCAGGAGAACGGGGGCCCACACGCCGACGCTGGCGTAGGTGGGCAGGAGCCCGATCAGAAATGTCGCAATGCCCATGATCAGCAACGTGAGCACCAGCACGGTCTTGCGGCCGATGCGGTCGCCGTAATGACCGAAGATGATGCCGCCGATCGGGCGCGAGATAAATCCGACGAAGAACGTGGTGTAGGCCAGGAGCGTGCCGACGAGCGGATCGAAAGTCGGGAAGAACAGCTTGTTGAGCACGATTGGCGTAACAACACCGTAGAGAAAGAAATCATACCATTCGATGGTGGTGCCGATGGCGCTCGCGAAAGCGACTTTGGCCGGCGAGATGCCGGCATGGCTGCTCTGAATTGCGGTTTGCATGCTCCTCCCCGTTTGTTTGCGCCAATCAGTTACTAGCGTAGTGGAAACTGCGAATATCAGTGCGGCGGGTTACTTCTTTCACCAGCGTGAGCAGCGGTGTCGAGGCGAGAGGATAGTCGGTTTTGATGGGCCCGGCCGCCTTGAGCGCATTGAATTCCGAAGGAGGATAGAACGCCGCAAGCAGGAGATCGTCGTCCGAGGCAAACGGGCCGCGCTCGCGCCGCAGTTTCGGAATGCCCGGATCGAGCAGGTCTCCGGGGCGAGCGCGTGTGGGCTCGGTGGCGTTGGTGATTCGGTCGTAGAGGTTCGGGTCGATGGGCCCCGCGATCTCGCCGTAATAGCCGAGCACGTATTTTCTCACCTCATCGGGGACGGTGGCGTAGCGTTCCTTGCCCATGACGTTGAGCACCGCCTGGGTCATCACGAATTGGGCGAAAGGGCTCACGATAATCGGATAACCGAGCTCGCAGCGCACGCGCGCGGCTTCTTCCAGCACCTCCGGCAAGCGGTGGGCAATACCGAGTGTAGCGAGCTGCGACTTGAGATTTGAGACCATGCCGCCAGGCATCTGGTGCTCGTAGTGAAACGCGTCATAGTCGGCGATTTTGCCTGTGGGCTTGTCCTCGCGTTGGGCGACATAACGCAGCCGTTCCGCGACCTCGTCTACAGTCGCAAGATCGATGGGAACCGTGAAGCCCAGGCGGCGGGCATTCTCCACAAAATTCTCGGTTGCAGGATGCGAGGCGCCGTTCGCCAGCGTCGAGGTTGCGGTGTGCACCACTTCCGCTCCGAGCTCGATTGCGCGCAGCGCCGTGTAGGGCGCAAGGCCGCTGAGACAGTGGGAATGCAAATGCAGCGGTAATGCGCCACAAGCGGCCTTGATGGCGGGGACGAGCGTGGTCGCGCGCTCGGGTGTGAGGAGCCCGCTGGGGTCCTTGATAAAGACCGCGTCCACGCCGAGCGCGATGAGCTCGCGCGTCTTGCGCGCATAGTACTCATCCGAATGGACCGGGCTGACGGTGTAGACCACGCCTCCGGCGGTATAGAGCCCGACGCGCTTTGCGGCGCGCACCGGCACTTCCATGTTGCGCATATCGTTCAGCGCGTCATACGGCGTGTGGTAGCGAATGCCGTTGGCAAAGATCCGCTCGGCCGTGAGCTCGACGATATCGTCCGGGAAGAATTCAAAGGTGAACAGGCTCTGCCCGCGCGTCATGACGATCAGCGGCGTGCGCGTCACCCAGCGGCTGAGAATGCGCATGCGCTCCCACGGATCCTCGCGCAGGTAGCGCACGCACACATCGAACACCGCGCCGCCGACAAGATCGATGGCCTCGAAGCCGGCGCGATCGAGCCGCGGCGCCAGCTCCGCCATCATGGCCGTGGTCATGCGTGTCGCCCACAGGCACTGATGCGCGTCGCGCAGCGTCACGTCCACAAGCTTGATGGTTCGCCCGAGCATTATCGCCCGACCCGTCGCGAGCGATGTCAATCGCGGCCGGCCGCCTTGCTTGCGACCGGTGCGGCCGCTTTGGTGTTTCCTGCCTGGCTGAATACCCGGCGCAAAATGCGTATTGCAAGATGCATTGTTCCGGTTTTTCATGGGACAACGCGCCGGGCTTCTGGCCCGCATCCCGCCGGCTTCCGCTTTCCGAGCCGATCATTGAGGAGGAAGTGACGCTTGCGGCTGAGAGCGCAAGCGCGGAAAAACAGCATGCGCTACGACGAGATCGCCGCGATCATCAGGCTCATCGAAGAGAGCCATTGCGACGAGTTCAACATCGAAACGCCGGAGCTCAAGCTCTCATGGCGGCGGACCAGGACTGGCTCTGCATCGCCTGTGCGAGCGGAGCCCGTGGCCCCGCTTCCGGCCAGGCCTGCGAGCGCGCCGGTTG
>DATCJI010000271.1:0-2384 GCA_036562835.1 Xanthobacteraceae bacterium
CCCTGCTCATGGATGAAGGCAACAAGGCGATCCGGATTGGCGAACCGGTTCTCGCGAAATGAGATCACAGCGCCCTTCGGCCCCGCTTCGATCTTCTCCACATTGGCCTGCCGGCACAGGAGCTTGATACCCACGACCTGAAGAAGGTGGCGCACTTCCTCGGGCAGCGCTCCAAACCGGTCAATCAGCTCGGCGCCGAACGCCTCGATGTCGCGCTCCTGGTCGATGTCGGCGAGCCGGCGATAAAGGCCAAGGCGCACGGGGAGATCTGCAACATAGTCTTCCGGGATCATCACCGGTGTGCCGATGGTGATCTGGGGTGACCACTTGTCCTCGGTCGGGGCCGTGATGCCCGCCTTCAGGCTCGTCACCGCCTCCTCGAGCATCTGCTGATAAAGCTCGAAGCCCACCTCCTTGATGTGCCCGGACTGCTCTTCGCCCAACAGGTTGCCGGCGCCGCGGATATCGAGATCAAGCGAGGCGAGCTGGAAACCCGCGCCCAGTGCATCGAGCGATTGCAGCACCTGCAGCCGCCGCTCCGCCGTCGCGGTGATCTTGCGGTCGGCAGGCAGGGTGAACAGCGAGTACGCGCGCTTCTTCGAGCGCCCGACGCGTCCACGCAACTGATAGAGCTGCGAGAGACCAAAGCGGTCGGCGCGATGCACGATCAACGTGTTTGCATTGGGTATGTCGAGGCCCGACTCGATGATCGTGGTGGACAACAGCAGATCGTACTTGCCGTCATAAAAGGCCGACATGATATCGTCGAGGACACCCGAGGCCATCTGCCCGTGCGCGACCGCAACGCGCAGCTCGGACACGCTCTTGTCCAGAAACTCCTTGGCGCGCGGCAAATCCTCAATGCGCGGGCAGACATAGAAGGCCTGTCCGCCGCGATAGCGTTCGCGCAGCAGAGCTTCGCGCACGATGAGGCCGTCGAATGGCGCCACGAATGTGCGCACCGCAAGCCGATCGATGGGCGGCGAGGCGATGATGGAAAGATCGCGCACGCCGGAGAGTGCCAGCTGCAGGGTACGGGGGATCGGTGTCGCGGTGAGTGTGAGCACATGCACTTCCGCCCGCAGCTGCTTGAGCTTCTCCTTATGTGCAACGCCGAAATGCTGTTCCTCGTCGACGATGAGAAGCCCCAAGTCCTTGAACTTGACGGACTTGCCAAGAAGCGCATGCGTGCCGATGACTATATCAATGGTGCCGTCGCTCAATCCTTTCTTGACGCCGGCCAGCTCCTTGCCCGAGACAAGCCGTGAGGCCTGCCCGACCTTCACCGGAAAGCCGCGAAACCGCTCCGTGAACGTGCTGGTGTGCTGCCGTGCCAGCAGCGTCGTCGGCACCACCACGGCGACCTGACGGCCATTCATTGCGGTCGCGAAGGCAGCGCGCAGCGCCACCTCGGTTTTACCGAATCCCACGTCGCCGCAAATCAAACGGTCCATGGGCCGGCCTGAAGCGAGCTCCTGCAGCACGACATCTATTGCGGTCTGCTGATCCTCGGTCTCCTCGTATGGAAAACCGGCGCAGAACTCGTCGTAGGGGCCAGGCTCGGCAGTCAAGCGCGGTGCCTCGCGCAGCTGGCGTTGGGCGGCAATCTTGATGAGCTCGTTTGCAATCTCGCGGATGCGGTTCTTCATCCGCGCCTTGCGCGCCTGCCAGGCGCCGCCACCGAGCCGGTCGAGCTCGACCGTAGTCTCTTCAGAGCCGTAGCGCGAAAGCAGCTCGATGTTTTCAACTGGCAGGAACAGCTTGTCGCCTCCCGCATAGTGCAGCTCGAGGCAATCGTGCGGCGCTCCCGCAGCCTCGATCGCGCGCAGCTGAACAAAGCGCCCGATGCCGTGATCGACGTGCACGACGAGGTCGCCGGCGGAAAGGCTGGTCGCCTCGGTAATGAAATTCTCGGCGCGGCGTGCGCTCCGCCGCGGACGCACAAGCCGGTCCCCCAGAATATCCTGTTCGCTGATGAACGCGGCCTCAGCCGTCTCGAAGCCGCTCTCGAGCCCGAGCACCGCGAGCGCAACCTGCGTCGCGGGAAGACTCAATCCGTCCTGCCAGGAGCTGATAGGCGACAGATCGGCGAGGCCGTGCTCGGCAAGCACATGCGCCATGCGCTCGCGCGAGCCTTCGCTCCAGAGCGCGACGATTACGCGCCTGCCGGCTCCCTGCAGGGCGGAGACGTGCTTGCCCACCGCTTCAAACACGTTGCGCCCGGGCTCCGCGCGCTCGGCTGCAAAATTTCGCCCCTGCCGCGCGCCGGTATCGATGACCGTGCCCTGCCCCTCCGGGACGGCGAACGGTGTCAAACGCGCGAGCGGCGCATGTTCAATGTGTTGCCGCCACTCCTTCTCTTCGAGATAGAGCCGGCTGGGCGG
>DATCJI010000324.1:0-1731 GCA_036562835.1 Xanthobacteraceae bacterium
CGGCCGGTGATCGGATGCGTGCGAAAGATCGGCTGCGAGACAGGCGGCTTCCTGGCGCGTTGCTCCGCGGTAAGCGGGGAACGCTTCGAGTCTTGCCGCGCCCGCATCATGTCCCAGAACTTTGCGAAGTCGTGCGTTGCGCTGCGTCCGGCAAGACGAATCTTCATTGTATCAGGTAGATCCTCGTATGCGCGATGCATGTTGCGGAACTGAGTATCCCCGCGCGGACGTCCGCCGCGCATGGGCACCTTGATCGCATGCAGCACGTTGGCGAGCGCGACGTCTTTGCTGTAGGACATGTCCGTATGCCAGCTTTGCCCCGCATCGCCGAGCCCGATGGGCTTCCCATCGAGGGTGATGTTGGACAGCAGCATCACTTCAGGAAAGCCGGGCGCGTGGAACTGATTGGCAATGTTGATCTCCAGCTCGCCGAACAGGCGGCCGAATGCGGCAAACTGAGGCACCTCCAGGTGCTGGTCCGGGAAGCAGAGCACGCCATGCTCCCCCAGGGCGCGCAGGATTTGCCTGAAATGCGCTGGCGCAAGCGGTTGCGCGAGATCGATACCCTCGATGCAGGCGCCCAAACATTTGCCGCTTGCTCGGATGCGCATCGTTTTCTCAACAGACGCTGACCGGGGCTCGTTGACGATGCTATCACTCCCGGCGCGCATTGCGGAAGCTCTCAGCCGCCGGCGCGCGCTTGCGCAACTCGCGGGAGCTGCGGGTCTTGTGGCTGCGCCCCGCATTCTGCGCGCGCAGGCGCCGCTGAAAGTCAGGTTCGTGCAGCAGCGCGGGCTGCTTTACCTCCCCGTCGACATCATGGTTGCGGGCGGAGTGCTTCAGAACGAGGCAAACAAGCTTGGCCTGGGCCAGATCGATGCAACCGCGACCGCACTCAGCGGCCCTGGTCCGGTTCTCGATGCGCTGCTTTCGGGCGCCGCCGATTATGGGACGGTGGCGCTGCCTTCGCTGCTCACGATCTGGGAAAAGACGCGCGGCAGTGCGAACGAGGTAAAAGCCCTCGGCACCGTTTCGAACGGCGCGATGACGCTCTACACCATCAACCCCAACGTGCACACGATCGCCGACTTCACCGAGAAGGACCGCATCGCCGTGCCGACGGTCCGCATCTCCTTCAACTCGATGATGCTGCAGATGGCCGCCCAGCAACAGTGGAATGATCCGTTCCGCCTTGATCATCTCACCGTTGCGCTTGGCCACCCCGATGCGGTCGTCGCGTTGTCGGCGGGCTATGGCAAGGCGACGGTGACGTCGCATATCGGCGTGCAGCCGTTCACCGACCGCGGGCTCAAGCTGCCCGGCGCGCATATCGTGACGGACAGCAGAAGCGTTTTTGGTGGACCCTTGACGCAGATCACCCTGCTCGCGACCAGGCAGACCCGGGACAGGAATCCCGTTTTATTCAAGGGGGTCGCGAATGCGCTCGAGCAATCCATCAAGGTTGCCAACGCGGACAAGCGCGCCGCTGCGGCGCTATGGAAGAAAGTGCAGCAGGCGCCCGAGAATATCGACGAGCTCGTGGCACTACTCGACGATCCTGGTTTTGAGTTCACTTCGCAGCCGCACCGCATCGCGTTTTTTGCCGCCTTTCTCAATCGTATAGGCACGATGAAGGCGAAGCTCGGCGACTGGAAAGACCTTTTTTGGGAAACCGCCCACCAGCAGCAAGGCGATTAGGAAGGGCGCAATAGGGCAGCGTATTGCGCCAGA
>DATCJI010000328.1:0-6538 GCA_036562835.1 Xanthobacteraceae bacterium
GTCGATGCGCTTTGCCAGATCCTCGAGGCCGGTGAACACCACGGCGCGCCCTTCCACTTCAAATAGTGCAGGCGTAGCGGCCGCGCGCTTGAAGATCGCGCCATCAGGGGCAAGCGTTCCCCTAAGAACGATGAGTCAGCCCTGCGGCGACACCGGCGCATCAAAGGCGTGAATCACCTTGCGATCGATCCAGTCGAGCGGCTCATCCAGGCGCTCGCCGAGCGTGCGGCCATCGACGCCTTTACATTCGAGATGCAGAAGGGGCCGCAGTTCGCGCATCAGCGCACCGACGCCGCCCGCAGCGAAGAAGTCCTCCATGTAGCCGTCGCCGACGGGCTTGAGATCGACCAGCACCGGCGTCTCGTCAGAGATGGCATTGAGCCGCTCCGGAGAGATGACGATCCCAAGACGGCCGGCGATTGCGGTCAGATGGATGACTGCATTTGTGGAACCGCCCAGCGCCATCAAAATGCGGAATGCGTTCTCGACGGAGTTTTTGTTGATGATCTCGGCGGGCGTGATCGACCGGTGAATTAATTGCATTGCCAGCTTGCCCGATTCCTCGGCAGCGACGAGACGGTCCGCGTGCACGGCGGGGATTGCAGCGGAGCCGGGCAGCAGCATGCCGAGCGCTTCCGCGATGCATGCCATTGTGCTTGCCGTGCCCATGACCGCGCAGGTGCCGGCCGAAACCGACAAACGGCCTTCGATGCGCGAGATCTCGTTGTTGTCAATCTCGCCGGCGCGGTACTTGGCCCAGAACCGTCGGCAGTCCGTGCAGGCGCCAAGCCGCTCGCCGCGATGCCGGCCGGTGATCATGGGACCGGTGACCACCTGCACTGCCGGTTTGTTCGCAGAGGCGGCGCCCATGAGCTGCGCCGGGACTGTCTTGTCGCAGCCGCCGATAAGCACAACCGCATCCATGGGCTGCGCCCGGATCATCTCCTCCACGTCCATGGCCATGAGATTGCGAAACATCATGCTTGTCGGGCTGAGAAACACCTCGCCAAGCGAGATGGTGGGAAAGGGCCGCGGCAGTCCGCCGCTCGCCAGTACGCCGCGCGAGACAGCTTCCGTCAGCTCCGGCATGTAGCGGTGACAGTTATTGAACCCGCTCGGCGAGACTGCGATTCCGACGATGGGCTTGCCGAGCAGCTCCTGCGATATACCCAGCGAGCGCGCGAACGAGCGCCGCAAATAGCTCGCGAAATCCGGGTCACCGTAGTTGGTGAGACCTCCGTCTAGCCCGGCAGGCCCAGACATGGTGCGCTCCTCACCCGTTGTTGTTTTTTCCGGCCCGTATTGTACTTGCAGAAAATTTTCGAGCACGTCGAAACCGGCGCATTGGGCATCAGGAACGCCGGCCGCCACTGTTCGCGAGCAGGGTGCCCGCGGACTACACCACCTCTTCGGCTTCCGCGGCAGCGCGCGCGACGGGAGTCGTCGGGGCGGGTTGCGAGCCGCTGAGAACAGAGCGCTTCACCAGCACATGTCCTTCGAACAGGCGGCGTGCGGTGCGCACCACGAAAGCGGCGGGTTCCGCATAGTCGGGATGCCGTTCCAGCCGCACGTCGAGATGTCCGGACGGATGCTCGATGCGCAGGTCGGCGGGCAATGTGACGTTTCCGGCAAGCGCGGCGGGCAGGGTGCCGGGCGTCACCGCTGCCGTGGCAACTGCCACCGACCCGGTGATGGCGAAAGCGCCATGGCAGAGATGCGGCATGAAATATCGGCCGCACAAGGCGCCGCCGCGGGCTGCGGGCGCTATCAGGACCGGCTTCGGGATGACGCGATCGGCCGCATCCGGGATGCCCATGTGCTGCCCTGCCTCGATGCGCACCTTTTCGAGTTTGTGCAAAAATGCCCTGTCGGCATTGAGCTCACTCACGCTTTCATAACCGCTTTTGCCGAAGTCCGCCGCGCGTGCGATCATCACCGGCATGGCCGCATCGACACAGGACACCTCGATCCCGGCAACGCGATCGACCGGCGATCCGGTGGGCAGCAATTTTCCGGTTTTCGATCCCGCAGCGCCGAGAAAAGCAAGGTGCACCGGTGCCGCCGTGCCGGGCACGCCGTCGATGGCGGCATTGCCGTCGTAAGTTACCACCCCGTTCGGAGTGGCAATGCGCGCTTCGATCAGCCGCTTCGTATTGACGTTATGGATGCGCACCGTGGTTGTGCCGGACTGCGCCGGGACGAGCCCCGCTTCGATCGCAAAAGGGCCCACGCCGGCGAGCATGTTGCCGCAGTTGGGCGACGTGTCGACGACCCGTTCTTCGATCTTGACCTGCGCGAACAGATAATCGACGTCGGCACCCGGTTGCTTCGAGCGGCTCACCATCGCGACCTTGCTGGTGAGCGGATTGCCGCCGCCGATGCCGTCGATCTCGAGCCAGTGCCCCGAGCCCATGACCGCGAGCAGCACCTGGTCGCGTTGTTGCGGGTCAACGGGCAGGTCAGAGGCAAGGAAATAAGGACCACGCGAGGTGCCGCCGCGCATGAGCACGCAGGGGATGCGCAGGAGGTCGTTCATGAGCTTGTTCCTCGTGTGGGACTTTTTCCAGAGCGGGACGGCTTTTCTTCGAATCGCTATCCCACTCTATTTATTTGCTGGAGCATGATCTTTTCCGAAAACCGGTATCCACTTTTCGGGATCATGCTCTACTTAGCAACAGCATCGCCCGTATCACAAGGAAATATAAAGATGGCCGGGACAGGCCCGGCCATCTTGCAGGAACGTCCCGCATGTCGCTTTGCTCATGCGGGCTGCGAATTAAATTACATGTCGTTACATGGCGCCCGGAAGGGCATGGATCTCCATCACCTCGATGGAAGCGCTCGGAATGCTGAGATGCGGGTGATCCTCGAACAGCTTTGATGCTGCTTCGTGCGATTCGGCCTGAACGATAGAATAGAGCATTACATCGTTTCTCGATGCACCGCTGCCCTGTGTGGTGACGCGCCGCGTCTTGCCGACGCCTGCGCCTTTGTCCACGAATATGTTCGCGTTCTTGCTCATCCATTTTCCCCAGGCGCCGCGCATTTGCTCTTCAGCCGCCTTGCGTTTCTCCGGCTCGGTCTTCTTCCAGTCGTCGATGACGGAGCCGGGCGCGAGATAAGTGACAAGAAACTTTTTCATCAGCCTTGATACTCCTTTTTGTGTATTGAGCCCGCGCAATGCGCGGGAGCATGACGGCAGGATTAAGGCCTGGTGCCGCCCTGGCCCGTGGAGGTGGCGGACAGTTCCCCGGTGGAACTTGCCAGCATGGAGCGCTGCTCCTGCGCATAACGAATGAGCGCGAGCCAGCGAAGGATGCCGTGCACGAACTTGCTGTACGGGAGCGTGAAGAACAGCCCGAGCACGACACCGAGATGCACGGCGAGAAGCGCGTTCATGGCGGCGGTGCCGCGCAGCACGAGCAGCAGGAGTCCCGTAAGGCTTGTGAGGAACAGCATCACGATGAAAGCCATGTCCATGCCCAACCGCGATTGATCCAGCATTTCCGGGTCGCGCCGCAGCTTCGCGAAGAACAGACCCGTCGTGCCTATCAGCATGCCTACCCCGCCCACCGTGCCGAGCAGGACCGGCAGGTCGTACCAGGGGTACGGCGCATGGCGCTGCAGCAGATAATGGTAGAGCGTTGCCACGCAGGTCGCGGCGAAGCACAGGAAAAATCCGTAGAAGACGAGATGGTGGTGAATCCGACGGCGGTCGGTCGGCCGTGCGTCGTCGTTGTAGCAGCCGATTCCGCCGCCCTCGAGGTAACGCAGCTCCCCTGCATCTCTGGTGGCTTGCCATAGCGCGCCTGGCTGCTTGCGCGACTCTAATTTTCCTGTGCTGCGCCAGAACGTGCGCGCGCTCATCGCCATGGCAAACAGCGCGTAGGCGAATACGACTGCAAAAAGCAGCGCCATCGTGGTGTGCGGCATCAGCACGTAGAACGCGCCCGGCCCGGTGTGGACTGCGAAGAAAGTCGACGCATCGCGCGCGGCGGCGAAGCCGACAATAAAAGCGGTAACGCTGATGGCGCCAATGATACAGAGCCAAAGCCCGTTGCGATTAAACAGAGGGGCGAATGCGCGCGGCCAGACAAATGTGCGAAAGGAATCATTGCGCACCCGCGCCAAAACTTTTGGCACATTGACGTTGAATTCATGGGGCGGTGCGAACTGGCAGTCGTAATAGCAGGCGCCGCACCCGTGGCAGAGATTGGCGAGATAATTGAGATCGTTGTCCGCAAATGTGCGGCGCATCTCGAGCGCCGGAAACACCGCGCAGAGCCCTTCGCAGTAGCGGCATGCATTGCAGACGATCATCAGCCGCTCGGCCTCGGCCTGGGCCGCGCTGGCGTGTGCTGTCTGAGTACTAGTGAGCTGCATGCGCGGCGGCGCTTCGTCCGGCAATGCGCCCGAAAACGCCGCCGATAGTCATTCCGATGCCGGCCGCATAGCCGCGGCCGAGCACGTTTCCGGCCATGATCTCCCCGGCCGCGTACATGTTCTTCGCGCTCCCGCCGCCTTGCATCAGCATGCGCGCATCGGCGTTCACGCGCGTGCCCAGATACGTGAAGGTGATGCCGGGGCGGACGGGGTAGGCATAGAACGGCGGCGTGTCGATGGCGCGTGCCCAATGGCTCTTGGGAGGCGTCAGTCCCGCGGTGCGACAGCCGTCGAGAACTGTGTGGTCGAAATTCCCCGGCTGCACGGCGGTGTTGAACGCATTCACCGTATTTGCGAGGGCATCCGCATCGAGCTCGAGCTTTTGCGCGAGCTCGCGCACGCTTGCGCCCTGCAGCGCGGGGTAAAGCGACGGCATGAACAGGGTGAGCGATTTGGCATCAAATATGATATACGCGATCTGCTCGGGCTGGGCAGCAACGAGGCGTCCCCAGATCGCGTAGCGCTTGGGCCAGATATCCTCGCCCTCGTCGTAAAAACGCTGCGCGTGCCGGTTCACCACAATGCCGAATATGACGCAGTCCAGGCGCGTAATGATGCCGCCATCGAATTTCGGCGCGCGCGCGTCGATTGCCACCGCATGGCACTGGGTTGGGTCGCCGATCGGCGCCACCCCCTTGTCCAGCAGCATTTTGAGGACGGTGCCGCGGTTATAAGGTGTGCCGCGGATGAGAAAATTGTCGGCGGGCGGTCCCCAGTACTCCTTGAGCCATTCGATATTCGCTTCGAAGCCGCCGCAGGCGGCGACGATCGCGTGGGCGCGCACGAGAATGCGCTCCGAGCCGCGCATGACCGTCGCGGAACGGAATGTGCCCTCCTCCACGTCCAGGTCGACCACTTCGGCGTCATATTCAGCGTCAATGCCAAGCCGCTCTGCGGTGAGATAGAGCGTGTTGAGCATGGCGCGCCCGCCGCCCAGAAAAAACGAGTTCGTCCGCCCAAGACTCAGCGTGCCTCCGAGCGATGGCTGGAAGCGCACTCCCTGTTCGCCAATCCAGGGGAGCATCTCCTTGGATTGCCGGATCATCATGCGGGCAAGCTGCTCGTCCGTGTGTCCGGCCGTAACCCGCAGAAGATCGTCCCAGAATTCGTCCTCGCTGTACGGGCCGGTGAGATGCTCGGTCGCGCTGTCGTGCGCACAGCGCATGTTGCGGGTGTGGCGGGTGTTGCCACCGCGATAGAATTTCGGTGCCGCTTCGAGCACAAGCACGGAGGCTCCTGCCTGGCGTGCGCTGATCGCGGCGCACAGGGCAGCGTTGCCTCCACCCACAACCACCACGTCGTAAACCTTTTTCATCTCAGCCATGCTGTACACTTGGCCGCTGCCGTCCCGTTCCGACTGCGTTGTCCGCATTTACTTTATTCGTTTTTGCATGACTGTTCCCCACCTTTGCCCCTGCCCCGCAGGCGGTCCATGGGATAGGGGAACGCACCGAGTTTGCGGGTCCCGTGAACCTGTGGCGGGGCTCGCACCACTAAACAGTGCCGGCGAAAGAAAAATCGCGAAAGTCGGCTTTGAACCGTTAGCCACCGTCTGGCGCAGCTCGCGTCAGCTTCCCTCGTCGCGCGGCGAGGGAATTGACCGTTTGGAGGGGGCGTTGCTCACCTTGACAGAAAACATGCCTAACCGGCCGGCATCCGCTTGGTCGGCAGTCAAATTCTTGCGTGCGGCGCTCCTGTCGGGAGCGTCGATGGCTTTCCTTCTCGCCTGGGCGGCGCCGGCCGACGCCACGCGCAGCAAGGCGGCAACCAGCGCCAAAAAAACAAACCCTCAAAACGGGTTTGGCGAGGCGGCAAAGAACAGTGTGCTTCAGATCGTTGTCTCAATCGGGAGCCAGCGGGCAACCCTGTTCAGCGACGGCGTGCCCCTTGCGCAGACCTCGGTATCCACCGGGACGCCCGGCCATCTCACGCCCATGGGGGTGTTCAGCATCATCCAGAAGGATCGCTATCACCACTCGAATCTCTACGGCAACGCGCCAATGTATTACATGCAGCGCATCACCTGGTCGGGCGTCGCCATGCATGAGGGATTTGTTACCGGCCGCCCAGCATCGCACGGTTGCATCCGGCTGCC
>DATCJI010000365.1:0-27751 GCA_036562835.1 Xanthobacteraceae bacterium
CTGAAAGTGGTCGGAGTTGACATGCATATCGGCAGCCAGATCACCGATCTAGCTCCCTTCGAACAGGCCTTCGCGCTGCTTGCCGACTTTGTGCGCACGCTGCGCTCCGATGGGCACAGGATCAGCCACATTGATCTGGGGGGCGGGCTCGGAATTCCGTATTGCGAAGGTGATGAGCCACCGCCCGACCCATGCGCTTATGCCACGCTCGTAAAGCGCGCCACGCGCGATCTCGATTGCATGCTCGTATTCGAGCCCGGTCGCCTCATCGTCGGCAACGCAGGCATCCTGGTCACACGTGCGCTTTATCTCAAGCGCAGCGAGGCCAAAACGTTCGTCATCGTGGATGCAGGCATGAACGACCTCATCCGACCCACGCTCTATGAGGCACATCATGATGTGTGGCCGATTCGCCAGGATCCCGACGCTCAGCGCCACCGGCTGGATATTGTAGGCCCGGTCTGCGAGTCTGGGGATTTTCTCGCGCTGGATCGGAAGCTGCCCCAGCCTCGACCGGGTGACCTCCTGGCGGTGATGACTGCGGGCGCTTATGGATCTGTGCAGGCAGGTACATACAACACCCGACCCTTGGTTCCGGAAGTGCTTGTCAAAGAAGAAGAATGGGCTCTGGTGCGGCCCCGCGTGGAAGTCGATGCGCTCATTGCGCTCGATCGTCTTCCTCCCTGGTTGTAAGGGCCATAGATCTCCCGTAGCGAACTATACGGTGGTGTCGCCGTTTTGATCGTGGGTGCCTTCCTTTTGCCCGCGGCTCACCCTCTACTTGCCTGTGGCAATTTGCTAATCAGCGGCACCCTATCTGGAGACCTCATTGCGCGAGCCCTCCCCGAGCACCGGCTTCCCACCGCGGCACTCGCACCGGCGTTCGGAGAACGGCGACGTGCTTACGTACCCGCTCAGGCGCGCGCATTGGGCAATTCTGTGGGAGCGGCTGTGGCCACCCATCGCGTCGCTCTTCACGCTCGTAGGCCTTTTCCTTGCGATTTCCTGGATGGGCATGTGGGCCTGGCTGCCGGCCTGGGGCCGCCTTGCGGGCCTTGCCGTTTTCTTCCTGCTGACCGCCGCCGTATTTTCACGTTTTCTGATCCTGCGCATGCCGAGCCGCGCCGATGCACTCAAGCGGCTTGATGCCAATTCTGGGCTTGCGCATCGACCCGCGACCGCCATGGATGACAAAATGGCGGCGCCAGTTCCGGATGCGCACGCAACCATTTTGTGGCGCGCCCATGTCGAGCGCGCTTTGCGCGCAGCCAATCGGCTCAACGCCGGCCTACCCGCGCCCAAGCTCTCATTCCGTGATCCGTTTGCACTGCGGGCCCTGGTCCTGGTGCTCGTCATGGCCACGTTTATCGCCGCCGGCGAAGACCGCATGAAACGCTTGGCCGCCGCCTTCGACTGGCAGGGCGTCATCACCCCCGCGAATTTCCGTATCGACGCCTGGGTTAACCCGCCTGCTTACACCGGCAAGGCTCCGCTTATTTTGCAGGGCTTGCGTCCGGGCGAACCGGTGCATGCTTCGGGGCCGGTGGCCGTGCCTGCCGGGAGCACGCTGGTGGTGCGCGCCAGCGGTATTGCGCTCAATGTAATCGCCGATGGAGGAGTTGTTGAAAATCCGTCCACCGCACCCGCCGGCAAAGGAAGCGAAGAACGACGCTTCACAATAAATGACACGGGCAATGCGACCGTTCGCGGCGCCGGTCCCCGCGACGTAAGCTGGCAATTCACCGCCATTCCAGACCGGTCACCCACCATAGCGCTTGCGAAAGATCCGGAGGCGCAGGTGCGCGGAGCGCTCCAACTCACGTACAAACTCGAGGACGACTACGGCGTCGTCGGTGCGCAGGCCGTTTTTGACCGGCAAAGCAACGAGCGAGGCAAAGGCGACAAGGCTCGCCCGTTGTTCGAAGCGCCCAATTTTGCGCTCGTACTGCCTCAGGCACGCACAAAGAGCGGCATCGGGCAGTCCACAAAGGACCTCACCGAGCATCCGTGGGCAGGCGTCGACGTGACGATGACGCTCGTAGCACGCGACGAAGGGGGCAATGAAGGGCGCAGCGCGCCGTTCGCATTCAGGCTTCCGGAACGACCTTTTACGAAGCCGATCGCGCGGGCACTCGTTGAGCAGCGACGGCTGCTTGCACTCGATGCCGACGCGCAGGCTACCGTGCTGAATGCACTCGACGCGCTCACGCTTGCCCCCGATCGGTTCAACATCGAGCCGAATGTCTATCTCGGACTACGCGCCATTTTCTGGCAGCTTTCGAGGGCCAAGACGGACGATCAGCTCCGTGATGTGGTGGCGCGCATGTGGGACATGGCCGTCCACCTCGAGGATGGCACGGTTTCGGATGCCGAACAGGCACTGCGCGCCGCCGAGGAAGCACTGCGTCAAGCCTTGGAACGCGGCGCGACTGACGAAGAGATCAAGCGCCTTACCGATCAGCTCCGCGCTGCGCTCGACAAATTCCTGCAAGCCCTTGCAGAGCAGTTGCGCAAGAATCCCCAGCAGCTTGCGCGGCCGCTCGACCCGAATGCGCGTCAGCTGCGGCCGCAGGACCTGCGCAGCATGATCGACAAGCTCGAGCAGATGGCGCGCTCGGGCGCCCGCGATGCCGCGCGACGCATGCTGCAGGAGCTGCAGTCCCTCCTGGAAAATCTGCAGACGGCGCGACCCGGTCAGGACATGGACGGCGGCGACGATGACATGATGTCGGCGCTGGACGAGCTCGGGGACATGATCCGCAAGCAGCAGCAGCTGCGCGACCGGACCTTTCAGGAAGGGCAGGATCAGCGGCGCCAGCGTGGCCAGCGCGAGGGTCGCAATATGGAAGGCTTGCGTGACAGCCAGCAGGGGCTTCGCGACCAGCTCCAGAAGTTCATGGAACAGATGCGCAAGCGCGGTTTCGGTCAGGGTCAACAGGGTCAGGGCGAGATGGACCAGCTTGGCCGTGCAGGCGAGGCGATGGGGGACGCCCAGGGCGAGCTTGGGGAAGGCAATGCGGATGGAGCGGTCGAGTCACAGGGCCGCGCGCTCGAGGCGCTCCGCCGGGGCGCTCAGAATCTCGCGCAATCCATGCAGCAGCAGGGGATGCTCGGTCCGGGTCCGAACGGCCGTCCGGGCCGACTTGGCCCGCCCCGAGCGCAACAGGATACCGACCCGCTCGGGCGTCCCTTGCGCGGCCGCGATTATGGGGACGACACCACGGTGAAAGTGCCGGGCGAGATCGACGTGCAGCGCGCTCGGCGCATACTGGAGGAATTGCGACGTCGCTTTGGTGAAACATTCCGGCCGCAGCTTGAGCTCGATTATATCGAGCGCCTTTTGCACGACTTCTGATGCCAGATATCAGAGATCAGATATCAGAGGGCAGGTATTCTGACCTCTGTCATCTGACATCTGCTCTGTGAGCCATGGTCCGCTTCGAGCATGTCGGCCTGCGCTATGGCTTAGGCCCGGAGGTTCTGCGGGATCTTACCTTTCGCATCGATCCGCACTCGTTTCAGTTCCTCACCGGACCTTCGGGCGCTGGCAAGACAACCCTTCTGCGGCTCCTCTTTCTCTCGCTCCGGCCAACGCGCGGGCTGGCCACAATCTTTGGCCATGACATCGGAACGCTGAGCAAAGACGCGCTTTCGACCTTGCGCCGCCGCATTGGAATCGTATTCCAGGATTTTCGCCTGCTCGATCATATGACCACGTACGAGAACGTCGCATTGCCGCTGCGCGTGATTGGACATGCAGAAGGAACTTACCGGGCCGAGGTCGTCGAGCTCCTCAAATGGGTAGGCCTGGGAGACCGCATGGGAGCGCTGCCGCCGGTGCTGTCGGGCGGCGAAAAGCAGCGCGCCGCGATTGCCCGTGCGGTGATCGCACGACCGCAACTTCTGCTCGCGGACGAGCCTACCGGCAACGTCGATCCCAGTTTGGCAAAGCGGCTGCTGCGGCTTTTTGTGGAGCTCAACAAGTCCGGCACATCGATTGTCATCGCCACCCACGATATTGGACTGATGGATCAATTCGACGCGCGCCGGCTGGTGCTGCATCAAGGACGATTGCACGTCTATGAATGAGGCGGTGACGCAAGCGACAGACGCAGTTGCGACGGAGGTAGACGCCGCGCAACCCGATCTGCCGCGGTTCGACACGCCGATCGTGCCGCGCGCCTCCATTTCAGCGCGTGCACTGGTGGCCGTCGTTGCAATCATGACCTTTCTGGCTGCGCTGACCACGGGCATAGTCATTATGGTGCGCACAGCCGCGAGCGAATGGCAGTCGGATGTCGCTCGCGAAGTCACAATTCAGATCAAGCCCACAGCGGGCCGCGACATGGAGACAGAGGTCGCGAAGGTAGTCGCGATCACTCGCGCATTCCCGGGCATCGCCGAGGTGCGGGCCTATTCGAAGGAAGAAGCTACGCGGCTGCTCGAGCCATGGCTCGGCAGCGCCATGCGGTTCGAGGAGTTGCCGGTTCCGCGCCTCGCCGTCGTCCGCGTCGCCGCAGGCGCCGCGCCTGATCTGGACGCATTACGGAGATCACTTACGGAGCAGGTACCCGCGGCAAGTCTTGATGACCACCGCGGTTTCGTGCAGCGCATGCGCGCTATGTCCGCCGCAGTGCTCCTGTGCGGGACGGTGGTGCTCGCACTCGTTTTCCTGGCAACCGTGCTTTCCGTGACCTTCGCCACCCACGCGGCCATGGCTGCGAACCGGCCCGTGATCGAAGTGCTGCATCTGATCGGAGCGAAAGACAAGTTCATTGCCGATCACTTCCAGCGGCATTTTCTGCGGCTCGGCCTTTTCGGCGGCGCGATCGGCGGCGGGCTTGCCACGATAGTTTTTCTGTGCGTCGAGGTTGCGGGCGGAAGGCTCGCAGGAACCGCCGCAGGCGATCAGTTTGCGGCGATGTTTGGCTCCTTCTCCATTGGACCGCTGGGATATTTGGGAGTGCTCATGCAGGTGGCGATCGTGGCCGCCGTAACGGCCGCAGCTTCTCGCCGCACCGTTAACAGGACAATTGCCGAAAATCCTTGACGCATACAGTTACTTGCGCTTGCCACCGCCGTGCCGAAATCTATGCTCATTGTTACGTGGCTCAATGAGATCGCGATGCCCCCATTGGCGGACAATCACAACGGCGTGCCCGCGCGTGACCCTCAGGGGCATTCCCGTCGGCTGGGCCGCCTCGGCAGGTCCGGCGTCTTCGCGCTGACCCTAGCGCTGGGTCTTCTTGCTGCGGGATTTATCTGGTTCGTTTGGCGGGTGCCTGCTGACGAGGTCACGATGAGCGGCGAGGCCGACGCAATAGTAGCCCTCAGCGGCGGCGCCTCGCGTATCGCCGATGCCATAGAGCTGCTGGCCTCCGGTCGGGGCCAACGCCTGCTTATCAGTGGCGCCAACCGGTCGACCACCGCGCAGGAGATCTCGCGCATCAAGCCTGAATTCGCCAGATGGGTGCGCTGCTGCGTCGACTTCGATCGTTCGCTGAACACCTTCGGCAATGCGCTCGAGATCAGGCGCTGGGTCGAGGAACGCGGGTTTCGATCGTTGATCGTCGTGACGTCCAACTATCACATGCCGCGGGCGCTCGCGGAGATCGGCTATCAGCTGCCGGACGTCGCGCTCGTGCCGTTCCCGGTCGTGACGGAGCGCCAGCGCAGCGAGCCGTGGTGGAGCAACGGCGCTACCGCCCGACTGATGGTTTCCGAATATCTGAAACTGATCTTTGCGCACATTCGCATGGGCTTCATCGGCATTGGCGCAACAGGCGAGCCGGATTCCAGCCGTGCTGAGTTGAAAGGCCGCCCCGCGTGAGCTAGAGGCGCGCGCGTCCAACAATTGCCTTAACAGCGCAAGCGCGTGCAGGCCCCTCTGTGATCTTCGTACGATCGGCAATCTTCAATGTTTTGTTTTATTTCAATTTGCTCGTGCAGATCGTTCCGGCATTCGCCGCCATGTTTCTCTGGCGGACGGCGATGCTCGATGTCGCTCGTTTCTGGACGCGCACCAATCTGTGGCTGCTCCGGGTGATCTGTGACATCCGCGTGGAATTCCGCGGCCGGGAACGAATTCCCCCAGGCCCGCTGCTCGTTGCCTGCAAGCATCAATCCATGTGGGAGACGTTCGCGTTGCTGATGCTGCTTCCCGACCCGGCTTACATCATGAAACGCGAGCTGATGTGGATTCCGTTCTTCGGGTGGTACACGTGGAAAGCAGGCATGATCGGGATCAATCGCAGCAAAGGTTCGCGGGCGCTTGCCGAAATGACTGCGGCCGCGCGCCAAGCGCTTGCGCACAAACGCCAGATCGTAATTTTTCCAGAAGGCACCCGCAGACCCCCGGGCGCCCCGCCGCGATATAAATACGGTATCGCCCACCTGTACGGAGAGTTGGGAGCGCACTGCCTTCCCGTTGCGCTCAATTCGGGGCTGTTCTGGCCGCGCCGATCCTGGTGGCGTTATCCCGGGACCATTCGGGTCGAAGCGCTTGAACCGATCCCACCGGGTATGAGCAAAGATACCTTTTTTGCTCAATTACAGGACGTAATTGAAACCACCACCGCACGGCTGATCATGGAAGGCGAGCACGAGCTTGCCTCAAAAGGAATCGTCCGGCAGTAGCTCGTAGGCCGGCTGAGCGCAGCGAAATCCGGGATCCCGCATATCGCTTTGCTCACGCGGGCTACGCGTCACGTTCGCCTCACACGTGCTGACCGCCATTGATGTGTATCTCGGCGCCATTCACGTATGATGAGGTCTCCGTACACAGCACGTAAATGATTTTGGCCACCTCGTCCGGCGTGCCCAGGCGATGCATCGGGATTTGATGCGCCACGATCTCCTCGGTACCGGGAGAGAGAATCGAGGTATCGATCTCCCCCGGGGCAATGGCATTGACGCGAATCCCGAGCGGGCCGAAGTCGGCGGCCATCTCGCGGGTAAGCGACGCAAGCGCCGCCTTCGACGTCGCGTAGGCGGCACCCGCAAACGGGTGCACGCGGGAGCCGGCGATCGAGGTCACGTTGACGACCGAGCCCTTGGCCGTCTCAAGCTCGCTGACCAAACCGCGCGCAAGCATGATGGGGGCGAAGAAGTTAACCCGAAACACATGCTCCCACACGTCGAGCGTTGTTTCGATCGAGCTCAGGCGAGTACCGCCGTTCGCCTTTGGCGAGATCGCAGCGTTGTTAACGAGCGCATGCAGCTCGCCTGATTCCAGCCTTTGCTTGATTTCGATGATCGCCTGCGCGGTCCCCTCGTGATCGGCGAGATCCACCTGGATGTGGTCCTCGGGACCCATTTCCCACGGGCAGTTTTCCGGGAAGGCGTGGCGCGAGCACGTAATCACGCGCCACCCGGCGGCAGAGAAGCGCTTGACCGTCGCGTGCCCGATGCCGCGACTGGCGCCCGTCAGGAGCAGCACGCGACGTGGTTGATTGGAATGGGCGGTCGGCATGAGGAATTTCAGCTCAAGGATAGAGTTGTGTCTTACGCCACGGAGCGCCGGGGCCGCTGCGGCGAAACTCGACCCGCTCGTGCAGCCTAAAAGGCCTTTCCTCCCAGAATTCCACGATTAACGGCAACAGGCGATAGCCAGTCCAATTGGGCGGCCTGGGAACCGCTCCGAGCGCAAACTTCGCCGTCTGCAGGGCCATGGCCTTCTCGAAAGCGAGGCGGCTTTCCAGCGGGCTGGACTGTTTGCTCGCCCACGCACCGATCTGCGCAAGGCGCGGCCGCGTCGCAAAATAGGCGTCCGCCTCCGTGTCGCTGACCCGCTCTATGGGACCACGAAGCCGCACCTGGCGATTAATGGATTTCCAGTGAAACAACAGCGCCCCCTTTCCGGTGGCATCCAATTCCTGCCCCTTCTGGCTCTCCACATTCGTGTAAAAGACGAAGCCGCGCTCGTCGAAGCCCTTCATCAGCACCATGCGGATGTTGGGAAGCTCATTTCGGTCCACGGTGGCAAGCGCCATTGCGGTGGGATCGCGCGGCTCGCTTCGAACCGCCTCTTCGAACCACGCGGCAAAGAGCTGCAGCGGCTCCTCGGCCTGCGCAAAATCGCCGGTCGTTAACCCTACGGGGTGTTCTATCGGGACCGATGCGGACATCCGGGGGTCTCGAGAGTGCTGGAGCGGACTGTTCAGTTGCAGCTGCGTTATAAAGGAACGGTCGCACCCGCGCACGCGGCGGGCGCGCGGCGAGCTTCTGGCTTGGCGGTCGCGGGAGGCGTGGTTGCAAGGTGCCGCATGTCGCGCCCACGCGGGCCAATGGGGGAGGTTCGGCATCTGCATCCCTGGAAGAACACGTGGTACCCTTGTAATTGTAATCTGAACGCGCGCTTCCTGTACTGTTGCTCCGCTTGTTGGCGCTTGTTGCACGGCTTCCAGGCGCTCCCCACATTCGACACGATCAGCCGGATTGTCGGATTTCCGAACTGCTTCCACGGCTTGGAGGATGATGCATGCGCGACCCCTATAGCGTCCTTGGGGTGTCGAAAGGTGCAAGCGCCGCAGAGATCAAGAATGCGTTCCGGAAACAAGCCAAGAAGCTGCATCCGGACGCCAACAAACACGATCCGCGCGCCGCATCCCGCTTCGCCGAGCTCAATGCCGCGTACGAAATTCTTGGCGAGGACACCAAACGCAAGGCGTTCGACCGGGGCGAGATCGATGCCGAGGGCAAGCCGAAGTTTCGTGGCTTTGAGGGCTTCGGACCTGGTGGGTTCGAGGGGTTCAAAGGCTTTGGAAACGAAGCCTTCCGGCAGGGCAGTACGCGCGGCTTTTCCGGGTTCGGCGGCTTTGGTGGCTTTGAGGATCTGCTCAAGGAGGCATTCGGAGGACAGCGTAACAGCCGCGCGGGGTTTCGCTCCGGAGGTGCGGGCAGCGGCTTTTTCGATCAGGACGCGGCTGAGGCGGGATTTGCAGGCGCCGGCCAGGACGTCACGCTTTCGCTCACCATCAGTCTTCCCGAGGCAGCAATAGGCGCGAAAAAGCGCGTGCGCCTGCCGACCGGGAAGGAGATCGACGTGAAGATACCCCCAGGACTTGCCTCCGGGCAGCAGATCAGGCTCAAGGGCCAGGGCCTCAGCGGTCCGCGTGCCAAGGGCGATCTTCTCATTACGGTATCCGTTGCACCCCATCCCGTGTTCGAGCGGGTCGGCAATGATCTGCGGCTCGAGCTTCCAATCGCCCTGGACGAGGCCGTGCTCGGTGCGCGGGTGCGAGTCCCCACGCTTGATGGTGAGCTCGAATTGACAATTCCCGCCGGCACCAACTCTGGCCGCACGTTCCGTCTCAAGTCCCGGGGCTTTCCAGGGAAAGACGGCCAGGGGGACCTGCTCGCGACCGTGCGCATCGTGCTACCCGACCGTCGCGACACGGACCTGGAAGAGCTGATGCGAAAATGGCGCGCGAAAAAGCCGTACGATCCGCGTAAGGGAATGTAAGGCTGATCAACGCTTTTCCGCGTTCATAGAATCCCTTTATCGATGCGCTCGTATGCGGCCTGGCTCACCGCCATGAGGCGCGCGCGATCGGCCGACCCACTCACCACATAACCAAGGCCGCGTTCCACCCAGTAGACCGCCGCAAACCGATCGCCTGCGCGGTAGCGCAACGCGCTGGCGGCCGCATCGGTGCGCGCATAATAGATGGTAAAGCGTTCGCCGGACGGCCCTTCGTACATGCAGAATGCTGCCGGGCCAAACGGGCCGGGCAACAGGCGTCCACCAATCAGACGTAAGCCGATATCCTCCAGATCGGGCACGCGCAGCTCGTAGTCCAGACGTTTGGAAAGCCATTGCACGAGGTGTGCGCGTTCGGCCCCGGTGACCTCGACCGGATGCCTCACCTCGACCACGTAGACCTTATGCGCATCGAGGGCCTGGTTGGTGAAAATATCGAAGCGGCTCGGGGCCGCGGCCGACGCGCCATGCACCAGCCACCCGGCAATTCCGCCTGCGAGGAATGCGGCCACCACCGCCGCAGCCGCAATGCCGCGCCACAGGGGCGAGCGCCGCGCAAGTTGCTCGAGATCGAAGCGCGCGGGCGGGAGCTCCATCGTGCCGTAATGTGCGCGAATGGCTTCTGTCTGCGCACGCCATTCCGCCACGCGGCTTGCATCGTCCGCATGGCTTGCGAGCCAGGCTTCCACTGCGATCACCCGTTCCGCGGGTAACTCGCCGTCCACATAGGCGTGAAGCTCGTGCTCCGTCACCATCATCTCATCGTCGCTCATGCGTCACGTTCCTTCACTTCACCCGTCGCAGCGCCGGGCGAGTCCCGTCGAGAAAAGCCTTGATGTTCGACCGCGCCCGCGGAAGGCGCGACATTACGGTGCCGATGGGCACACCCTGCACCTCCGCGACCTCGCGGTAGCTCAATCCTTCGAGCACAACGAGGAGCAGCGTCGAGCGCTGCTCCTCGACGAGAGAGGCAAGTGCCCGCGCGATGTCCCGTGTGCCCGCCTGCGGCCCTGTCGCTCCCGCAGCATCAGCATCCTTCAGCTGATCGAGCGCGGGGCGGCGCGCGAGCGAGCGCAGCCGGTTGCGGTTGAGATTGGTCAGGATCGTGTACAGCCAGCTGCGAATCTCGCCACCGTTGAACAGGTGCTCCGAGCGTAACGCCCGCAGCAACGTGTCTTGCACGAGATCGTCCGCAAGCTCTGCATTACGCGTTAGCGCGCGTGCGTAGCGGCGCAGAGCCGGAATTTGTCGTTCGATTGACTGTCGGAAAGTGGCCACCTTCAGCTCGTCTGCTTGCTTAAGCGCACCTGCCGGATTCATACTCAAGAACACCGGCTTGTCCGAGATATTCCGAGCGTAACAGGCGTGCGTGCGTTTGACCCGCCATAACGTGCGGGCTACCACAGCCCGAGGGCAACGAGTTTATGTCATTCAATACATTCGGCCATGTTTTCCGAGTGACGACATTCGGCGAGAGTCACGGGCCGGCAATCGGCGCCGTGGTTGATGGCTGCCCTCCCTGTATTCCGCTCACCGAAGCCGACATCCAGCCCTATCTGGACAAGCGACGTCCCGGTCAGTCGCGCTTTACCAGCCAGCGACGCGAGCCCGACCAGGTCAAGATTCTTTCCGGCGTGTTTGTCGAAGAGGCGAGCGGACACCAAGTTACGACCGGAACGCCCATCGCGCTTGTGATCGAGAATGTCGATCAACGCGAAAAGGACTATTCCGAGATCAAGGACAAATACCGCCCTGGCCATGCGGACTACACCTATGAGGTAAAATACGGGATTCGTGATTATCGCGGCGGCGGCCGCCAGTCCGCCCGCGAGACCGCAATGCGGGTCGCTGCGGGAGCAATCGCGCGCAAGGTCGTGCCCGGCATGAACGTGCGCGGAGCGCTCATTCAGATCGGCGTGCACAAGATCGATTCGTCACGCTGGGACTGGAAAGAAGTCGAGCGCAATCCTTTCTTCTGCCCCGATGCGCAGACCGTCGATATTTTCGAAAATTACCTCAACGACGTGCGCAAGCGCGGCTCGTCCGTCGGCGCAGTGATCGAGATCGTCGCGGAGGGCGTTCCCGCCGGACTCGGCGCGCCGATCTACGGCAAGCTTGACGGCGATCTCGCAGCCGCGCTCATGAGCATCAATGCGGTCAAGGGCGTGGAGATCGGAGCGGGCTTTGGCGCAGCCGCACTCAGCGGAGAGGAGAACGCCGACGAGATGCGCCGCGGCAATCGCAACGAGCCGACATTCCTTTCCAATCACGCGGGCGGCATTCTGGGCGGCATTTCCACCGGTCAGCCCATTGTCTGCCGGTTTGCCGTCAAGCCCACTTCATCGATTCTCACGCCCCGGCGCACGGTCGATCGGTACGGGGATGAGACCGACATCGTGACCAAGGGGCGCCACGATCCGTGCGTCGGCATCCGGGCGGTACCGGTCGGTGAGGCCATGGTGGCATGTGTCATTGCCGATCACTATCTGCGGCATCGCGCCCAGATGGGCACCCCGCCGCCGGCGTGGCCCTTCCCGCACCCGGCGCCATGACCGCATGCTCGCAACGGATGCAATGACGTGATCGACAGTTACGCGCGCGTGGAAGCGGTGCGCGCAGCCTTCGCGGCGGGAGAGATCGTCGTCGTCACGGACGACGACGATCGCGAGAACGAAGGCGACCTGTTCGTTGCCGCCTCGCTCTGCACGCCGGAGAAGATGGCGTTCATTATCCGCCACACTTCGGGCATTGTTTGTGCGCCGCTGAGCGCGCACGATGCGAAACGCCTGCATCTCGATCCCATGGTGGCTGCAAACGACGCGCCGCTTGGCACCGCGTTCACCGTCTCGGTCGACTGTCGGCATGGCCTGACCACCGGGATTTCCGCAGAGGAGCGGTGCAACACCGTGCGCGCGCTTGCCAACCCGAATAGCGGCGCGGCCGATTTCGCCCGGCCCGGGCACGTATTTCCCCTTGTCGCCAAGGATGGCGGAGTGCTGATGCGATCCGGGCATACGGAAGCGTGCATCGATCTCTGCCGGCTCGCTGGCCTGCCTACCGTCGGCGTCCTTGCCGAGCTGATGAATGACGACGGCACAGTGATGCGCGGGCACGCGGTGAGCGAGTTTGTCAGAAAACACAAGCTCAAGCAGGTCTCGATCGCCAACCTCATTTCCTATCGGCAGGCGCGCGACAAGCTGGTGCGACGCATCGGGGAATTCCCGGTACAGAGCGACATCGGCGTGCTGCAGGGCTATGCCTACGTCACTCCGTTCGATCCCATCCAGCACATGGCGTTCGTGTACGGGAGGGTCGGCGGCGGCAAAGACATGCTCGCGCGATTGCACCGGGCCGATGTCATTCGTGACGTATTCGGAGGCGCACCAGCCGTCCACGCGGCGCTGAAACGCTTCAAGCTGGAGGGACGCGGCGTCATCGTTTTCTTGCGCGACGGCGCCGCGGGCGTGCCGACCCATGCCATACCGCAGTCGGAAGCAAGCAGCTCCGAGGCGGCCCGCTCGCTGCAATGGCGCGAGATCGGCCTCGGCGCTCAGATCCTGCGAGACCTCGGCATCACCTCGATCCGGCTGCTGACCAGCACGAAACGCACCTATGTGGGGCTTGCGGGCTTCGGCATCGAGATCACTGCAACCGAGTTGATCGATTGAGCGGCTATAGGGCGGGACAAACCGGAACTATGGCGGCGGTCGTGCTCGCCTTCTTTGGCGCGGCAATGCCGGGCACGTCTCGGCATCCTGTATCTGCAAATGGCACGCTGGTCGATGTCCAGCTGGTGATCGCGGTGGACGTGTCCTACTCGATGGATCCGGACGAGCAGGCACTGCAGCGCGAAGGCTACATCGCAGCTCTGACATCGCCCGAGTTCCTCCATGCCTTGCGCGAGGGCATGCATGGAAAGGTGGCAATCACGTATTTCGAGTGGGCCGGCCCGTATGACCAGAAGATCGTCGTTCCCTGGCGGCTGATCGACGGGCCGGAAGCAGCGGATGCGGTTGCGAACGAGATCGCGTCGGCGCCCTACCGCAGAGCTTCGCGCACGTCGATCTCCGGGGCGCTGATGTTTGCCAAGCCGCTCTTCGAGGACAGCAGCTTTAAAGGTCTGCGCCGCGTCGTCGATGTGTCGGGCGACGGCGCGAACAACAGCGGCCAGCCTGTGACCCTGGCGCGTGATGATGTCGTCAGCGGCGGCATCACGGTCAACGGCCTGCCCATCATGCTCAAGCGGCCCAATCCGTTTACGATGGATATCGAGAAGCTCGACATCTATTACGAGGATTGCGTCATCGGCGGTCCGGCGGCGTTCGTCGTGCCCATCCGCGAGCGCGCCCAGTTCAAGGAGGCGACGCGCACCAAGCTTCTGCTCGAAGTGGCAGGGCGCGTACCCGAGCGCATCGTGGTACCGGCGGCGGCGCAGGCGCCGCGCATTTCCTGCACCCTCGGCGAGCAGATGTGGCGCGAAAGGTGGGACAACTAAGCCAGATGTCGGAGATCGGATGCGAGCTCGGACTTGTCCGGCCCTCTGTCATCTGACATCTGACATCTGACATCTGACATCTGACATCTGAGTCTGACATCTGACCTCTGTCATCTGACATCTGATCTCTGAAATTTGGCGACGAGCTCCAAATGGGGCGAATAGAGGAACTGATCGACGGGCGTGACCTGCACTAGCCGATAGCTGCCATCCACCAGGATGCGGGCATCGCGCGCAAAGGTCACGGGATTGCACGAAACCATGATCACGAGGGGTACGCCTGAGGCGGCGAGCGTTCGCGCCTGCGTCTCGCTGCCCTGCCGTGGCGGATTTAAGACCACCGCATCGAAAAGCTTCAGCTCCCGGTCAGAGAGCGGCGATCTGAACAGATCACGGCTCTGCGCATCCACAGGCTTGAGCCCCTGCGCATGCGCTGCGGCGCGCTTGAGTGCACCGACAGCTGCCGCATCGGTATCGAACGCGCTCACGCGCGCTTTCTCGGCAAGGCGCAACGCGAACGGACCCACCCCGCAAAAGAGATCGGCGACCCTTGCTGCTCCCCGGCAATGCGCCAGCACCAAATCCTGCAGGATTGTTTCGGCGGCGGACGTTGCCTGCAGGAAAGCGCCCGGAGGAATCAGCACTTCGGCACGGCCGATGCGAATGGCGGGCGCCGCATGCTGGATGATTATTTCTCCATGGCGGGCCAGCCGCGCCACACGATGATGCCGCGCAATCGATGCAAACGCGGCCGCATCGTCAGGCGAAAGCGGCCCGGATCCCCGCACATCCACATCGAGCCCGGCCGCGGTCGCGGTCACCTGGATGTCAAGCGGCTTGCGCAAGCGGGCGATGCGTTGCGCGATGGCACGCGCGGCTTCAATGGCACCGTCGAGCTCCGCAGCCAGGATGGGACAACAATCGATCGGCACAATGTCGTGCGCGAGGCGCGCCGAAAAACCCACGTTCAGCTCGCCATCGACGCCAAAGCGCGCGTGAAAGACGGCGCGCCGGCGTCCCTGCCCGCTGCCATCGATCAGATCGTCGACAGGGACGCTAAGCTGCGCTTGCGCCAATATGTCGAGGAGCACGTGGCGCTTCCACGCGCGATAATGCTCGCCTTTCCAATGCTGCATGGCGCAGCCGCCGCAGGTGCCGAAGTATTTGCAAATGGGTGCGGCGCGCTCCCGGCTTGCGTCCTCGATGCGGGTGAGGCGCCTACGGTCCGGCTGCCCTGACCATGGTTCGGCCTCGATGGTCTCCCCGGTAAGCGTATACGCGATGTAGAGCGGGCCTTGTGACGTGTCCGCAATACCGTCTCCATGCCGTCCCATCCGCGTTATCGTGAGCCGCTCATTCATGGCTTGCGGCGATAAAGAACTCGCGGTTCCCGTCGCGCCCGGGAATAACCGAGGGGACCACGCCCTCCACGTGCCAGCCGAGCGCAGTCACAAAGGCCTCGATCTCCGCGCAGATGCGTGCGTGAACGCGCGCGTCGCGCACGATGCCTTTCTTCAATCCGCCGCCGCGCGTCTCGAATTGAGGCTTGATGAGCGCCAAAAGCGATGCGGGCGTTTGCGTGAGCGCAAGCGCAGGAGCGAGCACCAGCTTCAGCGAGATGAAGCTCGCATCGATGCAGAGGAAATCAGGCGCCGGAACAAGCCGCGCCGCATGCAGCGTGCGAATATCGGTTTCTTCGAATGAGATGACCTCCTGGCGTGCACGCAGGCGCGCATGCAGCTGGCCGCGACCGACATCGACGGCGTAGACGCGGAGCGCACCGCGCGCAAGCAGGACCTCGGTGAATCCGCCCGTCGAGGCGCCAACATCGAGGCAGACGCGCCCCGCCGGATCGAGCTGGAAATGGTCCAAGGCCGCGGCGAGCTTTACGCCGCCGCGAGACACCCATGGATGCTCCGCCTCCGCAACGAGCGTCGCATTCTCGAGAATTTCCTCGGACGCCCTGCGCACAATCAGATCGTTTGCGCGCACCCGCCCCGCCGCAATCGCCGCCTGCGCCCTGGCCCGGCTTTCCACGACACCGCGTTCAACAAGAAGACGGTCGATGCGTACGCGCCGCGGCATGAATCACTGGAACAAACGACGCGGATTTCTTGTTTGATTTAGGTACGCTCGTAAAAGGCGAGTCGGATGACGGAAGCATCCGTGCACGTGCAACCTGAAAGGACATTGTTATGGCACGACGATATTCACGCAGCGCGTCCAAGGATGTGGAGGGTGCCATGCGCAAGCGCAAGCGCGGCAAGCTCAAGAGCGGCCGCAGCGGCAAGAAAGTCAAGAGCCGCAAGCAGGCGATTGCGATCGGACTTTCCGAAGCGCGCAGAAAGGGCAAGAAGGTGCCGAAGCGCAAAGGCCGGAAGAGCAGCCGCAGAAAGAAGCGCTGATGGAGTATCGCAGACTCGATGTACTCCCGTGCCCCGCGAGCAGCGCATCTGCGCTGCGAGTGTGGGGAGGGGTTGGGGGCGGGGGTGTTGTTTTGGTTTTTCAGATTAAAAACATACCCCCACCCCTAGCCCCTCCCCACAAGGGGAGGGGAACGCGCCGAGTTTGCGGCTCGCGTATCGCCAGATGCGGCAGCCCGCCCTTCAGGGGGAGGTATGGTGCGCGGGAGCGCGCTCCATCTCCACTTCGGCCTTCAGGTTCTCCACATCGCGGTTGACGGTCGCGACCGCGAACACACGGCCCTGCCGCTTGTAGCGCACAGCACAGTCCTTGCCGGCTACATCTCCCTCGATGCTCAGCTCGTCCCATTTCTCGGCATGCCCGACATAGAGAATAGGGAGATCGTAATGCATGCTCCAGAAGAACGGCGGATGTGAAAACTTCTTGCGTCCGCCAAGCATGTTGATCGCAGCTGTTTGGCCCTGACGCTCCGCGACAACCCAGTGCTCCACGCGTATCTTCTCCCCGCTGTGTGGATCGGGCCAGCGCGCGATGTCGCCGGCAGCAAAGATCTGCGGGATACTCGTTGCGAGATATTCGTTCACGCCTACTCCGCGATCGATTGCGAGCCCCGCCGCCTCGGCCAGGCGCGTGCGCGGACGAACACCAATCCCGACGACCACCAGATCCGCATCAAGCAATGCCCCTGATTTCAACCGGACGCGCCGGCCCTCGATTGCAGACGCGGTCTCGCCGAGATGAAAGATGACGCCGTGCCCTTCATGCAGGGAGCGCACCAGATCGCCGAGTTCGGGGCCGAGGATGCGCTCCATCGGTCGGCTCTCGGGTGCTACCACGTGCACTTCAACATTCCGCGTGCGCAGGGAAGCCGCGACCTCAAGCCCGATAAAGCTTGCGCCTAAGACGACCGCGCGGCGGGAATCTTTCGCGCGCTCGATGATCGCCTTGCTGTCTGCAAACGTGCGCAACGTGTAGACATGCGGCTGATCGCTGCCGGGAATGGACAGCTTCACCGGCTCGGCGCCGGTCGCGAGCAGCAGGCGGTCGAAGCGCAGGCGCTCGCCGCCCCCGAGCGCGATCGCCTTGCCGGACAAGTCGATCGCCTCAACCGTCGTATTGAGCCGCAGATCGATCGCGTTCTCAGAGTAGAAGCTTTCCGGACGGAGCGGGACCCAATCCGGTGAGGCAGTCCCGGCGAGATAGTCCTTCGACAGGTTCGGCCGGTCGACAGGCGGCGCAGCGTCGTTGCTCAGCATGGTGATCGCGCCTGGGTAGGCTTGTCGACGCAACATCTCGGCTGCGGCAAATCCCGCCGCCCCGCCGCCTACGATCACGATACTTTCAGGCGTTGGGCTCCCGGGTCTGGTGCGCGGCTTTTGCGACGCCTCCTTCTTGCGGCGTACAAAGATTTTTCCGTCGCGCTGCTCCACTTCCCAGCACGACAGCGCATCGAAAGCGGGTGCCCCTATGGCTTCGCCCGTAGAGAGATCAAAGCGGGCGTGATGCCACGGGCACCGCACTGTGCCGTCCACCAGCAGTCCCTCCGCCAAGGGACCGTGATAATGCGTGCAGTGGGCGCCGACGGCGAAGATCTCATCGCCGCGCCGCGCTAAAAGGACATCTTCGCCGCCGACGTGTCCGACCAGCATGTCCCCATCCGCGAGCGAGGACAGGAGAATTCCGCCACTCAAGTCCGGACCGGTAGGCTGTGCTTCTTCTGCCATATCTGAGCTCCCCTAAATGGCGTGCTTTTGCAATGGCCCTTCGCGCCCGCACAACCGGCTCGCATGGCAACCAGTTCCGCGGGCGAA
Source organism: Xanthobacteraceae bacterium (assembly GCA_036562835.1). Taxonomy (GTDB): domain Bacteria; phylum Pseudomonadota; class Alphaproteobacteria; order Rhizobiales; family Xanthobacteraceae; genus VAZQ01. The sequence continues at coordinate 18,212 of DATCJI010000365.1, forward strand.
CGTTGATGTACCGGAGGTGTATCATGTCAGCAGCACTGAAATCTCAATCAGGTCTTGTGCTTATGTGTGCGCTCGGGATTGCTGCTTTTCCGCCCGCAGGGTTCGGGCAAAGTGCAGCCGGCGGGGACACTGCATCTGCAGCTGCGGTGGAGGCGACCGCCAGGACAGCAGGAGCCCACAAGAACACGGCGCCCGCGCTAAACGAGGCGCAGCGCCATCAGGTCTGGCAGGCAGTGATGGCGCGGCCGACCGACGACAAGCTGCCGGCTGGTTTCGAGCCGGCAGTTGGGACGAAGGTGCCATCGCAGAAAAAGTTGCCCTTGCACCCGCTGCCCCGGCCGCTCGTTACCCAAGTTCCTGCGTTGAAGCAGTATTATTATGCCAAGCTTCCCGACAAGGTTTTGCTCGTCGATCCCATGGCCAGAAAGGTGGTCGACGTCATCACGCAGTGAGCGGCACTGCGTCCAGTCTCGCCTGTTGACCTGAAATGCTCAGCTGAGCATGCCGAGCTTTTAGCCTCGCGGAGGGCAGGCCCGGAGAGCCGGCATGCTGCGCGGCGCTTTCGCGCCCAGGTTCTTCGGGCATCGATTTGCTCCGCATTTGTCGCTGGCTAATCTGGAAAGGGGATGCGAGCCGCGCCGGCGCATCAGGCGTCCTCGCGTCATCGTCTTGAATTTCGTCAATCAATAGCCGAATTAAACGGACCTGACCCACGCCGGAAAGCCTCGATCGTGTCTTATGCCGTGAAAGAAATTTTCCTGACCCTGCAGGGTGAGGGTGCGCATGCGGGGCGCGCAGCTGTGTTCTGTCGCTTTGCCGGCTGCAATCTCTGGTCGGGGCGCGAGCAGGACCGCAGCGGCGCGCAATGCTCGTTCTGTGACACGGATTTTGTGGGTACCGATGGAACGCGCGGGGACCGCTACGCGACTGAGGACGACCTCGCGAACGCGATCGAGGCGGAGTGGCGGGGCAGCAAGCAGGACCGTTTCGTCGTGCTCACCGGCGGCGAGCCGCTGCTGCAGGTCGACGGCGCTCTGGTGGCAGCTTTGCACGCCCGAGCTTTCAAGATTGCGGTGGAGACGAATGGCACCATTGCCCCACCCGCCGGGCTCGACTGGATCTGCGTCAGCCCGAAAGCGGGCACCGAGCTCCGCATCAAGTCAGGCAACGAGCTGAAACTCGTGTTTCCGCAGGCGGATGCGCGGCCCGAGCTGTTCGAGGCGCTTGCCTTCGATCGCTTCTCGCTGCAACCGCTGCACGGGCCCGATCTCGCTGAGAACACCGCGCGTGCCATCGAATATTGCCTGCACCATCCGCGCTGGCGCCTGAGCGTGCAGGTGCACAAGCTCATTCACATCAGATGAAGATCACCCAGGCGTTCAGGTTCGAGGCGGCGCATCGCCTGCCCAACGTGCCGCCCGCGCATCGCTGCTATCGCATGCACGGCCATTCCTATCGGGTCGAAGCAACGCTCGCCGGATCACCCGATCCGCGTACAGGCTTCATCGTCGATTTCTTCCACATTCAGAATGCGCTTGCCGAGCTGATCGCGCAGCTCGATCACCAGTGTCTCAACGAGATCGAGGGACTTGAAAACCCCACTTCCGAGCACATCGCGATCTGGCTTTGGAATCGCGCCAAGCCGCAGCTGGCGCAACTCTGCACGATCAGAATTTACGAGACGGCGGACAGCTGGGTGGAATACGAGGGGAGCTGATGGGCGTTGTAGGGTGGGCAAAGGCGCGCGGCTCTGACAGCTCCGCGTAGGCAACTTTGCGTCCGCGCCGTGCCCACGCGGTCAATTGTCGGCATGGACGCGTGCGCACGGCGTGCAAGAGCACGCCTTTGCACACTCTACGGTGCGGCGGGTCACTCGCGCACGCGTACGTAGCTTCCCGGCGCGTCCTCAATGGGCTTGAGCTTGCCAGCCCCGATCTGGCGCGCGGGCACGCGCTCGCTGTCGAGCCCCTCAATCCATGCCTGCCAGTCTGGCCACCACGAGCCTGGATGCTCCTCGGCTTTCGCGACCCAGGTCTCGAGGTCGCCGGTGGGCGGACCGTCGGTCCAGTACTGATAGCGTACTTTCCCCCCGGGCGGATTTACCACGCCAGCGATATGACCGGAGCCGGCGAGCACGAAGCGCACATTGCCTCCAAACAGGGGCGCGCCTGTGAATACCGACTTGGCCGGTGCGATGTGGTCCTCGCGCGCGGCGAGCTCGTATATGGGAATCTCGATCTTCTGGAGATCGACGCGCTCGCCCCCGATCTCAAGGCGCCCTTGCGAGAGGTCGTTCTGCAGATAGCAGTGCCGCAGGTAATAGCTATGGTTGGCGGCGGGCATGCGCGTGGAATCCGAGTTCCAGAACAGGAGATCGAACGGGAGCGGCTCCTTGCCGCGCTGGTAGACATTCACGATGTAGGGCCAGATCAAGTCATTCGAGCGCAGCAGGTTGAACACGGTGCGCATCTTCTTGGAATCGAGATAGCCTTTTTGCTGCATCTCGCGCTCGATCTCGCTGATCTGCTCCTCGTCCGAGAACACCCTGAGATCGCCCGCATACCTGAAGTCGACCTGCGCGGTGAAGAAGGTCGCGCTGCGCACGCGCTTGTCCGCGTGGGCGCCCATCACGGCGAGCGCGACCGCCAGCATGGTGCCGCCGACGCAGTAGCCGAGCGCGTTGATGCCCTCCTCACCGGTGGCGTCGCACACCGCATTGACAGCCTCGAAAACGCCCTGGCGCATGTAGTCCTCGAACGTCTTGTTGGCGAGACGCGCATCCGGATTGACCCAGGATACGACAAATACCGTATGGCCCCGGGCGACCGCCCATTTGATGAACGATTTCTCCGGATTGAGGTCGAGGATGTAGAACTTATTGATCCAGGGCGGCACGATCAGCAGCGGGCGCCTGAACACCGTTTCGGTCGAGGGCTCGTACTGGATCAGCTGCAGGAGATCATTCTGGAAGATGACCTTCCCGGGGGTGATGGCCACATTGCGCCCGACCTCAAACTTGCTGAAGTCGGTCTGGCGGATCTGCAGATCGCCACCGCCCCGCTTGATGTCCTCGGCGAGAAGCTGCATGCCGCGGACCAGGTTGTCGCCATCCTGGGCAAAGGTCTCGCGCAGAAGCTCCGGGTTGGTGAATACCCAATTGGACGGGGCGAGCGCATTCATCATCTGCTTCATATAGAAGCTGGCCTTCTGGCGCGTGTCCGGATCGACGTCCTCGGCATCCTCGACGAGGTGCTCGGCCCATCTGGAATTGATCAGGTAGGCCTGTTTCATAAAGTCGAAATACTGGTTCTGCGACCAGGCCGGGTCCTTGAACCGTATGTCCTTGGGATCGGGCGCCGCGACGGGTTGGCCGCCGGCGAACGCGGCGCCCCACAGGTTCATGTAGCGCTGCCACAGATCGAGCTGGGCGTGCATGAATTTCTGCGGATGCGCGAGCCAGGCCCCCTGAATCTTGCTGAACGCGTTGATCATGCGGGCGAAGTCACCGGAGGCGAACGCCTGGGCCGGATTGTTCAGGCGGGGTTCCACATAGGCGGTCACCGCCTTCGCCGTCTCCTCAAGGAGACGCGTCATGTTCTGCGCGAATTTGTGCGGATCCTGGACCTCGAACCCGAACCCCGTCGTTCCAGCTGCGGATTCGTGCGAGACCTGTTCCGCCATGCTCGTCCTCCCGGATGTTTGCAGCGAAACTAGCTCAATAGAGATAATGATGTAAGTAGGATGAAGTTTCGGATGAGCCTTTCCACGCATTCCCCGGCAAGCGAATCCAGAAAACCGGGTCCGCGCTTCGCGGGGACGAGCGGCCGAGTAGGTAGCCCCGGATGAGCGGCAGCGATGCCCAGAGAGCAGAGTACCCGCATGTCGCTTACGCGCATGCGGGCTTCGGATGCTTGTTTAGCGCTCCTTGGTCTCGCTCGGGGTGAACCAGCTTTTGGCCCGGACCTTCTTCATCTGCTCCTGGTCGATGAAGGGCAGGATCGTCTTCTCGAAGGCGAATTTGAGCCGCTGATATTCGCCGGCGCAGCCTTCGGCGCGCTCCTTGGGCAGCCAGCCCACATCGACGAAATCCTTGAAGCCCGTCGGATCGCCGCCATACGCCATGCACAACACATTGTACATGCGCTGGCTGGCGGTGCCGTGCTCGTCCGAGTAGGCGCAGAACGGATCCTGCGCGCAGCGTATCTCGGGGTCCTTCGACGGGTTCACCGGCTTTTCAGTATTCGGGTCAGCGCCCTGCTCGGCGTCGTAGGCCCAATAATAGGCGAAGCCCTTGATGGCCGTGCGCGCGGTGTCGCGCCCAAATTGCAGCGCAATGAACGCCGCCATGAAGTCGGCGGCGTCCTCCTCGCGCCCGAATACCGGCACGTTGAGCAGGTCGAACACCGCGTGCCCCGTCTCATGCAAAAGCACCGTCGCAAACAGCCCCGCCATGAGCTGTTCCTTCGACACCGGCGTCCACAGCTGACGCGCGGTCTGCATCTGGGCCAGCTGCTCGGCACTCTTCTCTGATGCCGCAATGAACGAGTAGCACATATTGATGAGGTGGTTGGACGGATCGTAGTACGGGCTGTCCCAGGCCTTGCCGTCGCAATCGCTGGCGATCAGATACAGCGTGTAAGGCAGCCGCAGCGGCGAGAGGAACTCTGCATAGGTCTCGAGCACGCGCCGCTTCATCATGCGCTCGCGCAGCGCCATGCGTTCAGGGCTGATCGGCTTCGTGTTTCTGCCAATCCCGGTGGTCCAATAGCCGCAATCGCCCTTCTGCTGCTCATAAACGACTATTTTGCTGTTGCTCGACGGCGCGCCACAGCTGTTCTGGGCCGATACGGGCGATACGGGCGATGCGAGCATCGTCACGGCGGCGGCAAGCGCGAGCAGCAGAGCGTGCGGGGTTCGATTCATCGACGAGATCCTTTTGGTCATTCCGCGAAGCTGTAGCCCGCGTGAGCGACAAGCGGGAAAGTCCCGGATTTCGCGTCCGCTCATCCCGGCTACTTATTGGGCTGCCAGATCAGCCAGGAGGTCGCGCGCAGCCTGACGAGCGCCTCGGGATCCACATAGGGCATGATGCGCAGGTTGAATGCCTTGCGGATTTGCTCGTATTCGCCTTCGCAGCGCTGGGCGCGGCCTTTCGGCAGAATGCCCTTTTTCACCAGCTCGCCAAATTGCAGCGGCGCGGCCGCATAAGCGATGCAAACGTAGTTGAAGAAGCGCTGCGCTTGCGGGGAAGCGGGCTCGGAGAAATCACTTCCGGTCCATTTCTTGTCGGACCACATGAAGAGATCGGCGGTGCCTTCGATGGTGACGCGCGCAACGTCCTCGCCGAATTGCACCATGATGAGCGCCGCGAGCCGGTCTGCCGCGTCCTGCTCGCGGCCCCAGATCGGCACTTCGAGAATCTCGAACATGGCGCGCGCGGTCTCGTGCAAGACGGTTTCGATGAATGCGCCGGTGATCACCGCCTGGCGCAGTTTGGCATCTTTGGCATGCTTGGCGGCGAGCTCCTCGATCGCCTGCACCATCTCGTAGCAGACGATCGCCGCCCCTTGCGGACGGAAGCGCACACTCGTCGCCCCGCATTGGGCGGTGCTGACCGTGAGCTCGCGCGGGAGGCGCAACGGCGCGAGGAAGGCCTGCAGCTCTTCCAGCACCGCGCGCTGCTTAAGGCGCTCGTAAATCGGGCGCAGCTGCGCGTTCGTAGGCTCCTCATAGCTGATCTTGATGCGCGGCTGCTGCTGGCCAGAGGCCGGCTGGGCGCCGGCGGGTAACGCAGATACAGCAAATGCCAGAGCAAAGAGGCAGGCCGCCAGCCGGCTGCACGTTCTCACGGTATTATCCTCCCGAACAGCGCTGACGTGCGTCCGCTAACGGCTGACTCACAACGACGAAGCCTACGCGTGCAGCTCTTGTCCTGTTTCACAAATCGCGCACCGCAGCACAGTGCAGCGGAAGCTGCGCCTTGCTCGGCGTTTCCGAGCAGGAGCTGGATCATTCCTCGGCGAATTTGGTCAACAAGGCACCGAATACCTTGGCGTTTTCTTTTATGTTTTCCATGGTGACGCCGCCGGTGAGCCACATATCCATCTCGAATACCGCACCGCCGTCAGTATCCACGTAAACCTTGGCAAAACGGTATTGCTGGTTCCATTGATTCATGGCGTCAGCCGTGAAGCCCGCATCCGCGTTGAAAAATGCGACGAACTCGAGGTTGCCGCAGCCCTGATTGTTGCAATCGTAAAAGGCCACGATGGGAGATTTGAATTCCCCAATCGTCATCTTGACGAACTTTTGATTGTTCTGGGTGACGACCTGAGAGCGCATACCCGCCTGTGTCAGGGCTGCGGCCACTTGCTCGGGGGTGACCCGAGAGACGACCTGCCCGCCGCCACCGCCGGGTGTCTGTCGTGGTCCAACCTGCGCGAACGCGTTATCTGTATTGATCAGTAAAGAGCCGCCGAGCATGGCGAGCAGTACAAGAATGCGCATGAGACAATCCCATCTTGACAGGTTAAGAAGCGAGTAGGTGGGTTGTGATGCGGCCTGGAGTCGGCCGCGCGGTATTTGAGCGGTATTTTGTTTGATGCGCAAGACCCCCTCTTTCCGAGGTCGGACTCCGCATATGAAGGTTGCAAAGGGGTTCCCCGTCGCTCGGCAGGTCGCGCGGGCACAAAGCACACACAAACCAAACCTCTCGCGCAGCTGGCATGCGGATGCTATTACATTTTCTTAAGGTGCTTATTTTTCACCGAAATGCCAGATTCCAAAATGACGTTGAGAGCACGCAGTTCAATGAAAGGAAATCACGATGCGAGCCGCAACTACAGTCGCAATCGTTAGCCTCAGCCTCGCTGGTTGGAGCTCTGGCGCGTTTGCACAGCAATCGTCTACGAACGGCGGCCCGGGCGCGCTCGAGGCGGCAAAAAACACGCTGCAACGGTCGGCGGTCCAGCAACAGAAGGATGCATTGAGCAGCACGGTCCGTGGACTGCAGGCAAGCCCGCAGGCGCTTAAAAGCGCGCGCTCCGGCGAGAAGGACTCGCTCAGGAAAGGGGGACAGGACAGCGATGCCGGTCAATGGCGGGACACCTTGCGCATCGAGCAGTCGGACAAGAAGTTGTCAGGGATGGCGGCAAACGCCTCGGTCGCGCATCTGCAGACCGACCGCAAGGCCCGGAATGATAACCGCAGCTCGTTGTCCCGATCGCTGAAGAGCAATTTGTCATCGGCGGCCGCAAAGGACAGCGTTTCCCCGGAAAAGGATTCGTTGAAAAAGTCGCGCTGACCGCCTGCTGAACCCAGCAACTCCTACACTGGTTGAGGCGCGGCAGCGGAACGGCTTGCCGCGCTCATTTCGCTGTTCCAAACTGTACGCCGGCAAGGCAGGCACAGGGGATTGGCGATGAGTTGGAGCAGGGCGGCCGCAGCATTCCTGATCTTCACCGGCGGCCTTTGCACATCGTCTGCAGCCTTGGCGCAGGGCGCGAGCGGTACGCCGCCCGGCTGGCAGAGCTCCGGGTTGCGCAACCCGCACATCGAGATCGCCTATGTCGAGCCGACGAGCGCGGCGCTTCGCCCCATCTACGATCGTCTACGCAAGCGCATGGTGCTCGAGCAGCTGCAGGCGTTTCTGGCACCGTTGCGTTTGCCCAAGACGCTGTCCATCAAGGCCGATCAATGCGGCGCGCTCAGCGTACCCTACGATGCGTCCGGTCCCGTGCGGCTCTGTTACGAGTACGTCGAGCAGATGGAGCGGCTCGCGCCGGAGAGCTTCGTCTACATCGGCAGCGGTTACCTGACCCGCGATGATGCGCTCGTCGGCGCCTTCGTGCAGCTTGCACTGCACGAGACTACCCTGGCTACATTTTCCATGCTCGACATCCCATTCTGGGGCCGAGAGGATTTTGCAGCCGACAATGTCGCAGGGTTCATCATGCTGCAGTTCGGAAAGGACGTCGCGTGGCGAACTCTGGTGGGTACCGCCTGGCTACTTGCGCAATCCGGCGCGCTCGGCATTGGCCGCGACTTCCATGCGGTGCGCTCGCCCGAGGGGCAACGCTTTTTCAATTACCTGTGCCTCGCCTACGCGGCGGATCCGAAAAGATTTGAGTTTCTGGTCACCAACAGCGATCTACCGCAAGGCCGCGCCGAATATTGCAAGCAGGATTATGACAAGCTGCGCAAGTCGTTTGCGCAGGTGATCATGCCGCATGTAGATCCCGAGCTACTCAAGCGCGTGCAGGCGGTCACGTGGCTTCCCTCGAGCGAATAGCAATGCAGACGAGTGCTGTGGCAAAGTGCGGTAGGGTGGGCAAAGGCGCCGATCTCGGCCTAACCACATGCACGACCTCGCGCGGACGCCATGCCCACGCGAACGGATCTGGCGGCATGACCGCGTGGGCACGGCGTGCAAGAGCACGCCTTTGCCCACCCTACGGAATCGCGGCCACCCTCGCGCTTGTGCTTGCCTGCTGCAGCTTTTTTGTCACCGCTGGCCTTGCGCAGATCGCCGGCCAGCCGACCGCGAATCTGCGCAGCAACAATGTCAGCGTGGATTATCTCGAACCCAAGAACCCCAAGCTTCAGGCGATCTATGAGCGGGTGAAGGGCCACAAGGTGCTGGAGGAGTACAGCGGGTTTCTTTCGCCTTTGCGGCTGCCGGTCACGCTGCGGCTCAAAACACTGCAATGCGATACAGACAACGCCTTCTATGAGTCGACATATTGGGCCGTGCACATGTGCTACGAGCTGTTCGAGGGCACGGTGAAGCGCGCGCCCAAGACCACGATGCCGGACGGCACCACGCGCGGCGAGTTCATTGCCGGCGATATCGCCAGCACGCTCCTGCACGAGACCGGGCACGCACTGAACGACATACTCAACCTGCCGGTGCTCGGCCGCGAGGAGGATGCCGCCGATCAGATGTCGGCCTTCATCATGCTCCAGTTCGGCAAGGACGTGGCGCGCATGGCAATCAAGGCGACCTACCACTCCTGGATGAGCCTCTCGGGGGGACCGAAATCATTCTGGGACGTGCATTCGACCGGCATACAGCGTGCGCAGAATTATCTCTGTCTCGGTTACGGCGCGGATCCCGATACCTTCCGCGACCTGGCGATGCGCAATGCACTGATAAAGGACCGGCTGCCGCGCTGCGCGCACGAATACCAGCAGCTCAGGTCGACCTTCGTGCAGACGGTGCTTCCCTATCTCGACAAGGATTTGATGGCCAAGGTGCAGGCGCGCCGCTGGCTGCGGCCCGAGGAGTACGAATAAGGCTGCGCGCCTCCCTCAGTGCCTTTCGCCGCACCCATTGCAAACTGCAATATTCTGCAATGGCCGTGTTGGCCACGTTGGGTTCGTTTTTACAAAATTGGCAGGCAGCCCCTGCACTCTCTGGTTTCGTGTCTCAGTCCAGGGATGCAGTCCAGGTGCAGTCCAGCACTCCATTGTAAACAACAATGGAAATACAACGCAGCCCTTGATAGCAAACAAGAAATTCGAAGAATTAGACCGAATATC
>DATCJI010000450.1:0-9909 GCA_036562835.1 Xanthobacteraceae bacterium
GTGGACCCCAGCCCCTCGACCACTTCGAGGCCGCTCAGCGCCTTACACGCGGTGAATACTTCCGCCGAAAGAATCTCGGCGGCAGAGACAGCAACCCGCAGCGAAGAGAAATCGACGCCCCTGCTTTCCGGCCCTTTCGTCAGGGCGGTGTAGAGCGTCGGAAGGGCAAAGAAGACGGTGGGCCGATATTTGGCAATCGCCTCGAAAATCGCCGCAGGCCTGGGTTGGCCGGGCAGCAGCAAAGACGCCGCACCCGCAGAAAAGGGAAAGGTGATGGAATTGCCGAACCCGTACGCAAAGAAGATCTTGGGCACCGAGAAGCAGATATCATCGGGCTGGAGACGCAGGATCGTCCGCGCATACGCCAAATCGGTATAGGCCATGTCGTGCTGCAGGTGCACGATGCCCTTGGGCCTGCCGGTCGAGCCCGAGGAATACATCCAGAATGCCATCTCATCCCGATGGGTGTCCGCGGGGACGAGCGTATTTGAGAAATTCGGCAGCCACGATGGCGCGTTGATGGTGCGCACGGCCGGTGCGTCGCTACCCTCGCCATTGACTACGATCAATGTCTCGATCCGGGTATTGGCGCACGCGGTCGCATTGAATCGGTCTGCGCAGCCAGCTTCCGTTACAGCCACTGCGGCGCCTGAGTCTGCAAGGTAGAACTGCAGCAGATCGGATGGAGTAAGCAGATTGATGAGCAGCGGCACCAGGCCCGCGCGCAGCGCGCCGAAGAAAGTTGCCGGATAGACGGGCGTATCGTCGAGAAAGAAAACGATGCGATCGCCGCGGCGAAGGCCGAGCGACAGGAAGGCATTGCCCCAGCGTTCCGCCGCTTGGCAAAGCTCGCAATAGCTCAACTTTCCGAGCGGTCCGGTAACCGCCAGGCGATCGCCGCGGCCTTGCTCAAGGTTACGGAACAGAATCTCGCTCGCGTTGTAACGTTCTGGAATCTCGAACCCGATTTCCCTGGCACCCGCGGTGTCGGAAGGGACCGGATCCGGGATGCGCAAACGCGCCGCCTCGAGCCGCGCCATGAAACGAGGTGAATTTTCGCGCAAGCGCGCATCGTCCACGCGGCCGGATCGCGTGATGTAGCTGTAGGCAAAGTCGAGCGGAGAGAGCCGCATATGCGTGCCGAATCGCTCGTACCATTCTGCACTTTGGCGGGCTGCCTCCACCAATGTCTTCACGATGGGACGCCGCACGGCCTCATAGCGCGCAAGTCCGCGCCCGATATTGTCCTCGACATCGAGCGCGTTCACCAGCGCGACGGCATCCTCCATTGCGAGCCGCGTGCCCGAGCCGATGGAGAAATGCGCGGTGTGCAGCGCATCACCAAGCAGAACCACGTTGCGGAGATGCCAGCGCTCGTTCCACAGCCATGGAAAATTCCGCCAAACGGATTTGTTGGAGATGAGCGGATGCCCCTCGAGCGCGCGCGCGAAAATGCGCTCACACTCTGCCTTGCATTCGTTCGCGCTCTTACTATCGAAGCCACCGCGCTGCCATGTTCCGCGGGTGCACTCGACGAGAAACGTGCTCATGGCCGGCGCGTAGCGGTAGTGATGCGCGGTGAAAGGCCCGTAGGCGGTCTCAACGAATGTCTGTGTGAGGGTCTCGAACGGCTTGCTGGTGCCGTACCAGACAAATTTGTTCTCGCCGTAGTGGAGCGAGGTCCTGAAATCGCTTTCGAACGCTCGGCGCACCACGGAATTGACGCCGTCGGCGCCCACGATCAGATCGGCTTCGCCCAGTTCGTCGAGTGAATGGACGACATAGTCGAACTTCACGTCGCATCCGGCCGATCGTGCTCGTTCCGCCAGGAACTCGATAAGTCGCAGGCGACCGATTGCAGAGAACCCGACCCCGTCGAGCACAACCCGCTGTCCGTTGAGCTCGATGGTCATCTTGCGCCAATGCTCCATGAGCGGCGCAATGGCCTCGGCCGTTTCCGCCTCATCGGCGCGCAAAAATTCCAGCGCGCGATCTGAGAAAACGACGCCGAAGCCCCAAGTGGCGCCCGCCGGGTTCTGTTCGTACACCCGGATCTGCGCGCCAGGATGGCGCGATTTCCATAGATACGCGAAATAGAGCCCGGCCGGCCCGCCGCCCACCACCGCAATGCGCAGCCGATCGAGTGCAGTCATGTATACGTGGGCCGATCAAGCAAGCGGCGGCGCGAAGCAGCGACACCTGTGCCGCTCGTGTCCATCGAGGCGGCGGGGTTTGAAACGGGAGCCTACATTCATCACAATACGTGCGCAGGTCCGATGCTTCAACGCCATGAACGATAATACAGCGCAAAGAAGTTCGGCCGCATTCCGGCTTCCGGCGCTGGATGCCGATTTTATGCTGGGCGATTCCATGCGCGGGGTCCGCCTGCAGCTGGAATACGAAAAGGCGGAAGAGCGGCTGCGCGCGTGGGTGGTTCGCTCCACCATCGTGGTCTTCGGCAGCGCCCGCGTGCTGCCGCGAGGCAGTGAGGGTCCAGGCGTGTCTACCGCGACATTGCCCGCCGGAGCCGTGCCGCGTCCCGGAGAGCGCTCCGCACACTGGTATGCGGAAGCGCGCAAGTTCGGGCGCATTGCTTCCGAGCGCGGGGGAGCGCTCATTTCCGACCACGGGGTGCGCGACAATGTCATCGCCACCGGGGGCGGACCCGGCATCATGGAGGCCGCGAACCGCGGCGCAGCCGATGCCGGTGCACCCTCCATCGGCTTCAATATCGGACTTCCCCTCGAGCAGCAGCCGAACGCGTATTCGACGCCCGATCTCACGTTCCAGTTTCACTATTTCGCCATTCGCAAACTGCATTTCGCAATGCGCGCCAATGCGCTGGTCATTTTTCCGGGAGGCTTCGGCACCCTCGACGAGCTGTTTGAGCTGCTTACGCTGATGCAGACGCATAAGATGCCGCAAATACCTGTGGTTCTCGTCGACCAATCCTATTGGGATCGCGTCGTCAACTTCAAAACCCTGGTCGAGCAGGAAATGATCTCGTCCGCCGACCTCGATCTCTTCTCTTACGCGAGTGAGGCCGAAAGCGCCTGGGAGGAGCTGGTCAGGCGCGGACTAAGGTTCGGCCCGCGCCCGCCCGGTTATCCATCGATAGATGATTGACCGGCGATGGACACCTTTTCTGCAGGCGAGCGCGAAATAGAATTGACTTTTTTACAGCAGGCGGGAGCCGACCCGTTCACCGCCGATCCCGGGCGTGCTGCACAGATCGCAGCGGTCGCCGACCGGATTGCGCATTTCATCAGCGAAGCCCGCAAGACCCTGGACATCGCGGTCTATGATATGCGCCTGCATGACGAGGCGGCAGCAATCATAACGGCAGCGCTTCGTGGGCGAGCCCGGCAAGGCGTCGCCATTCGCATTGTGTATGATGCCACAATCGATAGCGGGGGCAACGACGTGCCAGCCGTCCCGCCTGCGCATGTCGAGGCGGACAAGAAGGCTCCGGGCACGCAGAGCTTCGTACACTCATTCGCGGATATCGCTGAAATTAAAGGTGTCCGAGGATTTCGCGTCTTGATGCACAGCAAGTACATTGTGCGCGACGGCGCTTCGCCTGAAGCAGCCGTATTCACGGGATCATCCAACTATACGAACGATTCCTGGGGGTTGCAGGAGAACAATCTGCTTTGCGTTCGTTCCGGGGTTCTTTCGTCTTTTTACTCCAAAAACTTCGCCTCGCTCATCTCAAGCGGCACGATCATCGAAACTATTGAGGATCGCCCTGCGGATACCGTGCGCGTGGCTGGCGTGCCGATGAGTGTCGCCTTTGCGCCGGGACAGAGTCCCACCATCATCAAGGAGATTGTCGGCGCGATCACTGCCGCACGCACGCGTCTTTACATTGCTTCGGTGGTGCTTTCATCGGGACCAATCCTCGCCGCGCTGTCGGAGGCCATCGACCGTGGCGTGCCGCTTGCCGGCCTCTATGACGGTCCGCAAATGGACCAGGTGGAGAGGCAGTGGAAGGCTGCCCACGTCGGCGCCGACAAGGTCAATACGTGGGAAAAGGTGGCCAGGCATCTCGTGCGCAAGAACTCGATTCCTTACGACCGCAACAGGCCGCACGACCCGCATAATTTCATGCACAACAAGCTGATCATTGCCGACGAGGTCGTCGTCACCGGAAGCTTCAACTTTTCAAACCACGCCATGGGCAACGCGGAAAATGTGCTGCTGATGCAGGACGCGGGCATTGCCTCGAAATATGAGAATTACGTGCGGCAGCTCATGACGAGATACAAAGCGCGCACACCGACATGAGGGCGCGCCATTGCGCCGGAATGGAACTCCTGCGGCCATGTGAACGTTGCACAACAATATTTGACAACGGTGGAGAGCGACATGGCGAAAACATCCCCCCGACAACGTAAAACGATGGGCCGCGTGATGCATGAATTCAAGCACGGGGAGCTCAAGCGGGGACCGCATGGCCGCGGAGGCAAGGTCCGCAACCGGCGTCAAGCCATCGCAATCGCCCTCAAGGAAGGTGGTGCGTCGAAGTACGAAAGCTCCAGCGAAAACAAGCGCAATTTCCAGAAATCCAAGCGCAAGGAAGCGCGCGGAGAAACCGGCCAGCAGGAACGCGAAGGCAGGTCACATGTCGGAGCGCGCGGCCGCCGCGAAAGCAGCCGCGCCATGGGAGGCAAGAGCGCGACGAGGCGGACCCGCGCAAGGCGCACACGGCGGTAAAATTCCGGCTCACTCAGATTTGTCATCGTCCGCGAAGGCGGACGATCCAGTAACCACCGCCCCTGCACTGATTACTGGACGCCTGCGCGGGCATGACATCGTTTCACACCGGGAGCGTGGAGAGGTTGTGGCGCAGCGGCATGTTGGCCATGAGCTCCTCCTTCGGGATGCGCTTCTTCACCTCGTACTTCCCGTTCTCCACCCGGCTGATGTAGCAATCGATGATCCCGCAGTGGTCCTCCTTGCGGATGACCTTGTCGCCCTGGGGGTGGGCGAGCGAGTTCTGCATATGCATGCCCTCGAGTGCCTGGATCGCACCCTCGATGTCCTTGCGCGTCTTGTAGCCCGCCTTCTCGATCGCCTGCTTCACGGCAAAGATATCCTCCCACGCCTGCCAGCCGTGGCTTTTGTCCATGACGCGGTTGCCGCCGATCTCGCGGGCGTAGACGTCATCAATGCCAATTCGCCGATTGAACTCCTTGTGGTACTCGTCATTCTTGTGCGCCAGCATGCGCGGAAAGTTCTCGAAGAAATAAACGCCTTCGGCCGCGCCCTGAATGTCGCCCGGGTCGATGGATTCGAGACTCGCCGAGGACGAGAACATCTTGGCCTTTTTTTCCAGACCCATGCTCTTGGCCTGCGTGTAGAAGGCAACCGAAAGCGAGCCGATGAAGGCGGGCAGCACCGCCTGCGTGTCTCCGGGGATCTGCGCGACGTAGGGAACGAAGTCCTTGGTATCGAGCGGCACCGGAATGCTGGCAAGCACTTTGCCGCCAGCCTGCTCGATGTAGTGCTTCGATTCCTGATTGGTGCTCTGTCCCCACGCGTAATCTGCGTAGATGATGGTCCACGACTTGCCGAGATTCTCCACGCACCAGGGCATGCTGGCGGCCGAGATCGAGTAGGTATCGGTGCCGGTGCGAAACGAGAAGCGCGTGCCTTTCGCGCCGGTCACTTCGGTTGCCTCGCCAGTCGAGAAATACGGGGTCTTCAACTCGCTGGCGATGGGCAGTGCGGCCAGCATGACGCCCGAATGCACCGAGCCGATGATGAATTCGGCATTGCTGCGCTGAATGAGATTGCGCAGCTTGCGCGCGCCGGGGGCGGGATTCGATTCGGTGTCCTCGGTCACGAGCTCCACCTTGCGGCCGGCAATGCCGCCGCCCTGGTTGATCAGCTCGACCGCGGCTTTTGCGGCCTTGTCGTGCCAAAAGCCCCACGATGAGATCACGCCCGTGAGATCGCAGTGATGCCCGATCACGAGCGGGCCCGAAGCCTGTGCGAAGAGGTCGCGGGTTATGGTGAGGCTCGCAGTCGAAGCGAGGGCGCCCCCTGCCAGCGCCGTCTCGAGGAAACTGCGGCGGGTAAGCTTACTGCGTTTCATTCTGTTCTCCTTCTGGAAGTTCAGTGCTTTCAATGCACTTTATCCTTGGTCACTCCGAGATAGCGATGCACGATTTCCGGGCGCGATTTTAGCTCGTACGCGGTGCCGCTGTAGGCGATCACGCCCTTCTCCATCAGAAATACGCGCGGGCAGAGCTTGAGGGCGGTTTCGACGTTCTGCTCGACCAGGAGTATGGAGACGCCGCCCTGGTTGATGCGATGAATCTCGCGCCTGATCTGCGAGACGAGCCGCGGCATAATGCCTTCGGTGGGCTCATCAAGAATAATGAGCTTCGGCTGCATCATCAGGCACCGGGCGATGGCCAGCATTTGCTGCTCGCCGCCGGAAAGCGTATTACCTGATTGCGCGGCCCGCTCTTTGAGGCGCGGAAAGCATCGGAAGACATATTGCTCGCGCTCCGGATCGCGCCTGCGCGTAAGCCCGATACAGAGATTTTCCATCACCGTGAGATTGGGGAATATACCGCGGCCCTGGGGCACGTAACCTATGCCGCGACGGGGTATCTCATGCGCCCGGCAGCGCGCAAGATCGAAGCCGTCGAACTCGACCGTGCCGCGGCTGCGTGGCGCCAGCCCCATGATAGCGCGCAAGGTCGTGGTCTTTCCCACCCCGTTGCGCCCGAGAAGCGCGGCACACTCGCCCGCTCCCACCTCGAGACTTACACCCTGCAGAATATGCAGCTTTCCGATATGGACGTGCACGTCTGCGAGCCTAAGCATGCAACGCTTCCTCGACGTAATCCTCGTCCTCTTCGCGGCCCAGATAGGCCTCGCGCACACGCTCGTCGGCGGAAATCGCCTCCGGGGTGCCGGAAACCAGAATAGCACCCTGCGCCATGACAGTGATGTCGTTCGCAATCTCGAAGACGACATTTATGTCGTGCTCGATAATGATCAGGTCGATCGATCGCGCGAGCTCGCGAATCTTTGCCACGGCGCGCTCGGTTTCGGCAGGGCTCATGCCGCAGGTCGGCTCGTCGAGGAGAAGAAGGCGCGGCTCCGAAATGAGCGCCATGCCGATCTCGAGAAGGGCCACATCGCCATGGGATAAGGTCCCGGCCTGGCGAGCCGCAAGGGCAGCAAGTCCGATCTGCTCGAGTACCTCCTCGACTTTGACGCGCGTGGCGCGGTCCTGCGTGGCAGACCGGAAAGGGTTGAGAAAGCGCTGCGCCGCCTGTCGCGTGATCCATAGATTCTCCGCGACCGAGAGTTGCGGAAAAACGCTCTTGATCTGCAGCGTGCGTTTGATGCCCAGCCGGCTGATCTCGTGCGCCGGCAGGTTGGTAATGTCGCGCCCGACAAAAAACGCGCGCCCGCCGTCGGCGGTCAGCATGCCGGATAGAAGATTGAAAAAAGTGGTCTTGCCCGCTCCGTTCGGGCCGATGATGGCATGCGGCCGTCCTCCCGCGAGCTCGAAGCTCAGGTTGTCCACGGCGGTAAGCCCGCCGAAGCGTTTCGTCAGGTGCACGCAGCGCAATACCGGCTCGCTCATGACTGGGTCCGCAACTGCGGCTCGAGCGGCGGCGAGCCTTCGCTGATGCGCGTGAGCCATTCACGCCAGAGGCCGACGATGCCCTTGGGCGCAAACGTCACGACCAGAATCGCGACAAGCCCCACGATCAGAGCATGATGCTCCCAGTGTGTGGACACGATCTCGCGCACAACGATGAAGATCGCGGTCCCCACGAGCGGGCCAAAGAGAGTACCCGCCCCGCCCACGATCGCCCAGACCACGGCCTCGCCCGAGACGTGATAAAACATGTAGCTCGCCGAGGCATAGCGGCCGAAAAACGCAAACAGTGCGCCTGCAACGCCGGCAAGAAATCCGGCCAGAACGAACGCAATGAGGCGCAGCACATAGACGTTGAGCCCGATGAGCCGCGCGCGCATCTCGTTATCGCGGATCGCCAGAAATGCCCGGCCGAGGGGGCTTCCGATCAGGCGATGCATGAGCCAGAACGACAGAGCGGTCGTGCCCAATATAAAGAAGTACTGAAATGTCGGATCCGTGAAGCTCAGGCGTGTCGTGCCGAACGTAAACGTCGCCGGCAGCGCAAAATTGATGCCGTCATCCCCGCCCGTGAGCCATTTATTTGTGAGCGCAAGGAAGTAAAAGATGAGCGAGAAGACCACGGTAATGATCGCGAAATAATGCCACGTCAGGCGCACCGCAAAGACGCCGGTCACGAGTGCCATGGCCGTTGCGGCCGCAACGCCAAGCGCGAACGCCGGCCAGAATGACAGGCCGAAATCGGAAACGCCTATGGCCACGCCGTACATGCCGAAACCGAAATAGAGGGCCTGCCCGAACGACAGCAGCCCGACATACCCGAACAGCAGGTTCACGCTCGCAGCAAGCAGCGACCAGATCAGGATCTCTGCAATCACGCTCACCCAGAAATCGTTGATCAGCGCAGGCACCGTCCAGGGCACCGAAATGAGAGCCGCGGCGAGCACCACAAGCGCGCTGCGCTCGATCGCCGCCGCGCGGCTCACCGCACCAGCCCCTTAAAAAGGCCCTGCGGGCGCAACAACAGCACGGCGCTCATCAGCACCAGCGAGGCAATGCGCGCCACTGTCGGATCGGCAAGGCTCTGGATCACGCCTTCGAGGAACGAGAGCAGCACGGCGGCCGCGGCCGTGCCGGGCAGGTTTCCGAGACCGCCGATGATCACGGCCATGAAGCAGAACGGCAGGATATCGACGCCGCCGCGGAAATCGACCGTTGTGATCGGGGCCGCCACAACCCCGCCGGCCGCAGCGAGCGCAAAGCCGAGCGCGAACGTGAGCACGTAGACGCGTTGCGCCGGAATACCCATGGCCACCGCGGTGTCACGGTCATGGCGCACCGCGCGCATCCAGGTGCCGAGCCGGGTGTGGTGCAGAAAAATGAAAAAGCCCGCGATTGCAAGCATGGCAAGTGCGGCAGCAAACAGCCGATAGACCTCGTAGTCGATGCCGAACAGGCGAACGGTGGCCTGGATCGGCGGCAGGATACGCTGGGGCGTGGCGCCGAACGTGATGCGCACGCTCTCCTGAAGAATGAGCGACAGGCCGAACGTCGCCACAATGGAAAGTGCCGCCACGTTGCGGATGGGCGCAATCACCACGCGCTGGATGAGCGCGCCGAGGATGAACCCGACGAACGGCGCGACCAGGAATGCAAGCCAGAAATTCCCGGTCTGTTGCAGGGTCGCCCACGCCAGCACCGTCCCGACCATGAAGAAGTCGCCGTGGGCGAGGTTGATGATATCGAGCAGGCCAAAGATGATGGCGAGTCCCAGCGCGATCAGGGCAATGATCAAGCCCCAGATCAGACCGTTCATGGCCAGGAGCAGCAGCGTTTCCATCGTATTCCGGTTTTCAAGTCCGCGGCGGAGCCTCGACTGGCGTTTGCGAAGAGTCAATCGCCGGCGTCTTCATGCCGCGCCGGATTGCCAGCCTGCTCGCGCGTACGATCTCATTGCATGCCCGCCCGCGCTGGTGATAGGGCACGCAAATGAGAATTTCGCGCCGCAAATTTCTGTACCTGAGCGCAGGACTTGCAGCGCTACCGGCAGCCTCGCCGCGGGCTTCTGCAAACACCTATCCCAGCCGGCCGGTGCGCATACTTGCCGGTTTCGCTGCAGGCGGCGGTGTCGACATCACCGCGCGCATCATCGGCCAGTGGCTCTCCAACCGGTTGGGCCAGTCATTCATTACAGAAAACCGGCCTGGCGCGGGCGGCAACATTGCGACCGATTTGGTGGTGAATGCGCCGCCTGACGGATACACGCTCCTGCTGAGCAC
>DATCJI010000469.1:0-6986 GCA_036562835.1 Xanthobacteraceae bacterium
CGAAGCTCAATCAGTACATCACGCTGCCCGAGGAGGAAGCGCTGAAGACGGCGGCAACGCTCGAAGCCGAGGTTGCGCAGGGCAAGGTGCGCGGTCCGCTGCACGGCATTCCGGTCGTCATAAAAGACAGCATGGACACCGCCGGCACGCTCACCACCGTGGGCTCGGAGTTCTTCAAGGATCGCGTGCCGCAGACCGATGCGCACGTGGTGAGCCTGCTGCGGCGCGCGGGCGCGATCATCCTCGCCAAGACCAACATGAACGAGTTCGCCGCGGGTGTTGCCGGACGCAACAAATATTTCGGCGACGCGCATAATCCGTGGGATGTGAACCGCTGGCCCGGGGGCTCGTCGAGCGGAACGGCGGCCTCGGTTGCGGGCGGGGTTTGCCTGGGCGGGCTCGGCGCCGACACGGGCGTGTCCATCCGCGGGCCTGCGGCGTGGTGCGGCCTCGTCGGCATCCGGCCGTCCTCCGGGCGCGTCAGCGTGCGCGGGATTTTTCCCCGCGCCTGGAGCTTCGACACGATCGGCCCCATGGCGCACACGGTCGCCGACACGGCGGCGCTGCTGCAGGCCGTCGCGGAGTTCGATCCGCAGGACAAATACGCCCTGCGCGCGCCGGCGAGCGATTTTTCAGCCGGGCTCAACAGTGGCGTAAAAGGGCTGCGCCTCGGCGTGGTCGAGGACTTCACCTATCGCAACATCGATCCGGAAACGCAGAAAGCGGTTACCGTGTCGGCGGAGCTGCTCAACCGCATGGGCGCGCAGATCAAGACGGTGAAGATCCCGCTGTTTCTGGGCAAGCTCGATTTCAAATATCCGCTCACGATTCTTTTCTACGAGTTCAACCAGATTCTCGGCGATGCCTATCGGGCGGCGCCGAACAAATCCGTGTTCGGGCCCGTGGTGCACGCGAACATCGCCGCGGCCGAGAAGATCAGCAAGGAAACCTATGAGGCCGCTATCAAGGAACGCCCCAAGGAGATCGACGAGATCAGGAAGGTGTTCAGCGAGGTCGATGCGTTCCTGACGCCGACGGAGCCCTATGTGGCGCCGTTGATGAGCGTCGATGCGGAAGCCGATGCGGGCGTGCGCCAGTTCACGGTGCCGGTGAGCTTTACGGGATTTCCGGCGCTGTCGGTGCCGTGCGGGTTCAGCTCGACCGGCATGCCAATCGGCCTGCAGATCACGGCCAATGATTTCCAGGAGCAGCTTCTGTTCCGCATTGCTGCGGCGCTCGAGCGCGAGCTTGCGCTCGGCTCGCGCCTCCCAGCCACCTACTGGCAGGGCTAGGCTCTACAGTACCGCGGCGTAGCCGGGGTAAGGGCCGATACGAACAGCCACCCCAGTCCTATGGCGTGTTGCCGGCGCATGCTGCCGTGCTGCGACTGTTGCTTGTTTTGTAGCCGGTTTCCTTGCGACCGATTTGTGCGAATCCAAGTTCAGCGCAACCAGTTTTTTCGATGCCGGTGTCTTCAAAACGGGTTCGTCTCGAGCCAGTGTCTTCATTGCTTTTTTCTTCGGATCGGGCTTTGCCGCAACCACTCTCTTGACGGGATGTTCTTGCCAAGTCGGCTTTGCCGCCGGCGGCGTCTCGACCGAAGCAGCGCGCGGTGGCTCTGCGCTGTGCGGTACCGATGCGGTCTCACCAACATCGCTCATTGGCGGGGAGGTAGTCATCTCCTTGCGCGAAATTTTGTGCGCCCCATCCGCCTGTGCGCGCATGGCCGCCACCGCGGCGCCGCGTGCCGCCAGCATTTTCACTCGCAAGGTCCGGACCTCCTCGCTGCGTTTCTGCGCGCGCAGCGCCTCCGCCGCTTGCTGCGAGCGCAAATCGGCGAGCTCGGCCTCGAGGCGAGCGGCGTTTGCCGTTGCGGCAATCGCATCCTCCTGCGCGCGCAAGAGCGCCGCCGTGAGCTGCTCGGCGCGAGCCGCAACAGATGCCGTCGTGTCGGGACGCGGCCCGTTTGCCGCCATGATGAGCATGGTCGACATACCCCCCGCCAGCAGCAGCAATGCCAGGCTCATCGCATAGCTCAGGATACGTGTCCGCCAGCGCGTTCCGGCGACGTCCCCCTGAAGGCGGGCAAGCGTCGCCCTCGTCTCCACGGCGTCTGCTTTTGCGCGCAGGAGCGCGGAGAGGAGCCGCTCGGCGCGCTCCCGCTCGCGCTCAAGCCTCACGTGATTATCCATGCCTGGCAGATTTCGGCTACATTTTGCTTGTTTTTCATTGTAGATTGCTCTCGCGCGCGGGCGCGACCAAGCGAGCAGCCCACAGCGCGCTTCCTGTGATCACGAATTGTCGGTTAGTGCGAACGGCAGACTGCCATCCGCTAGGTTAATTTTGTCTTAATCTGCCCGGCTTACGACACGTGCACGCCTTTGCGCACCCTACTCCTTCGCGATGCTGGCCGGCGCTTTCTCGGTAGGCGCGCCGCCACGGTCGGCCTGCGTCGGAGCGCCTGCTGCTTTTGCCTCGCGCCTGCTCCGGTGCAGGATCCATTCCGTGTAGCCGTTCGGCTGTTCGCGTCCCTTGAAGATGAGATCACATGCGGCCTTGAATGCCGGCCCGTTGCAGGCGGGCGCCATCGGCCGGTAGCTCGGATCGCCTGCGTTCTGGCGGTCCACCACCACCGCCATGCGCTCGAGTGTGCGTCTGACCTGCTCCTCGGTGAGCACCCCGTGATGCAGCCAGTTGGCGATGTGCTGGCTCGAAATGCGCAAGGTCGCGCGGTCTTCCATCAGCGCGACGTTGTGGATATTCGGCACCTTGGAGCAGCCCACGCCCTGGTCGACCCAGCGCACCACATAGCCAAGAATTCCCTGCACGTTGTTTTCGAGCTCCTCCTGCACCGCAGGCGGCCAATTCGAGCCGGACAGAGGGAGCACCAGGAGATCGTCGAGCTTCGCCGGCGCGCGGTGGGCGATCTCGCGCTGCCGCGCGGCCACGTCGACCTTAAGATAGTGCAGCGCGTGCAGCACCGCGGCAGTGGGCGACGGCACCCAGGCGGTGTTCGCGCCTTGCATCGGATGACTGATCTTCTGCGCGAGCATATCGGCCATCTTGTCCGGCGCAGCCCACATGCCCTTGCCAATCTGCGCTCTGCCGGAGAACCCGCAGGCGAGGCCGACGTCCACGTTGCGGTCCTCGTATGCCTTGAACCAGGTGGCGTTTTTCATCTCCGACTTGCGGATCATGGGGCCCGCTTCCATGGACGTGTGAAGCTCGTCCCCCGTGCGATCGAGAAATCCCGTGTTGATGAAGACGATGCGGTCGGCGCCCGCCGAGATGCAGTTTTTCAGGTTCGCGCTGGTGCGGCGCTCCTCATCCATGAGCCCGACCTTGATGGTATTTCGCTCGAGCCCGAGCATGTCCTCGACGCGAGCAAAGATATCGACCGCGAGCGCCATCTCATCGGGGCCGTGCAGCTTGGGCTTGACGACATAGATCGAGCCTGCACGGCTGTTGCGGTGCGTCCCATGTCCACGCAGGTTGTGCAGCGCGATCATGGCGGTGACCACCGCATCGAGCAGCGTCTCGGGGATCTGGTCTCCGGCTTCGGTAAGCACCGCATCGGTGTACATGTGATGGGAGACGTGCCGGATGAGCAGAAGGCTGCGGCCGGGCAGCCGCAGCTCGCCTCCGTGCGGGGATTTATAGGTTCTGTCCGCATTGAGCGTCCGGCGTACCGAGCGGCCGCCCTTCTGGAAGGTGCTCTCGAGGCTGCCTTGCATCAGCCCGAGCCAGTTTCGGTAGATCGCCGTTTTGTCCTCCGCATCGACGACGGCGACGCTGTCCTCGAGGTCCATGATCGTCGTGATCGCGGCTTCGAGCACGACATCGGCCACGCGGGCGGGGTCTTCGTGGCCGATCGGGTGGTTGGCATCGATCTTCAGCTCGAGATGCAAATTGTGGTGCCGCAGCAGGATGGACGCGGGCGCATCGGGAGCGCCCTGAAACCCGGCAAATGCATCGGCGTGCTTGAGTGCAGCGGCCGACCCGCTCTTTAAGGTGATCACAAGCTTTCCGCCGGAAACCGAATAGCGCACCGCGTCCCTGTGGCTGCCGCTCTCGAGGGGCGCCACCTCGTTTAGCAGATCACGCACGCGCTCGATGACACGCGCGCCCCGGACTTTGTTGAACGCGCCGCCGCGCGCGGCGCCCCCGTCCTCCGGGATCGCATCGGTGCCATAGAGCGCGTCGTAAAGACTGCCCCACCGCGCATTCGCTGCGTTGAGCGCGTAGCGCGCATTGGACAGCGGCACGACGAGCTGCGGTCCGGCAATCTCGGCGATCTCGGGATCGACGTTGTGGGTGCGGATGCTGAAGCCCTCGACCTCCGGTACCAGATAGCCGATGTCATGCAGGAATTGTTTGTAATCGCGAGGAGAAGCGGGTTTACCTGCGCTTGCGCGAAGAAAATCGTCGATCTTTGCCTGCAGGCGATCGCGCGTGGCGAGCAGCTCGCGATTACGCGGTGCAAAGTCCCGGACGAGCGCCGCAACGCCGGTCCAGAACTTTTCCGGAGGCAATCCGGTCCCGGGCAGCGCCTCGTTGCTGATGAAATCGGCGAGCGGCTTCGCAACGCGCAGCGAGGCGACGGTCACCGTCTCTTGCGACTTGGGTTTTGATTGCAACATTGGCTGTTTGTCCCCGCGTGCGCGCCATCAACTCGACTCAGTGTGGCATGGTTCCAGAACCTGGTGTAGCCCTGATTGAGCGCAGCGCAATCCCGGACCGGCATACCCGGATATCGCTTCGCTCTGTCCGGCTACGGTGCACCCGCTGCGTGCGTACACGCCTACGCGCCCTAGTCGCAGCCGCTACTTGAAAGCGATCGAAGAACTGCGCTTTGCCCGATGGGCCTTCCCTATTGCCAATGCTTCTCGGCCTGCCGCCACAGACGCTCCGCTCTTTGCTGGCACTCGCGCAACACCGCCGTGCGATCGACCGTCTTTATCTGCCGGTCCTGCATCACCGGTTCGCCGTCGACGAAGACGTCTGTCACGTCGCTGCCGTTGGCGTTGAACACGATATTGGTGATGAAGTTCTCCGTCCTGATCGGGCTGCACCAGGGTGTGGTGACGTCGAGCAGGATGATGTCCGCCTTTTTCCCGACCTCGAGCGTGCCGATCTGATCTTCCATGCCAACCGCGCGCGCTCCCCCGATCGTGGCGAGGCGCAACGCGTCGTAGCCGCGCATCATCCCGACATCGCCGGTCTTTACGCGCGGAAACAGGATTGCGGCACGCATGAACTTCCACAGGTCATTTGAGCACCAGTCCGAGCCGAGCGAGACCTCCACTCCCCTGGCATAGACTTTTTCCATGGGTGGGAAGTAGCCGCGCTTCGGCACGTGAAAGGCGGTGTGCGACAGGTTGGTCCCGCTCTCGGCCATGATGTCGATGTCGCTGTCGGAGAGGAAAACGCAGTGAAATGCGATGGTCTGCGGCGTCAGCACGCCCAGATCGCGCCCCAGCTCTATGGGCCGCTTCCCATAGCGCTGCATCACGAATTCGGTCTCGCCGGGCACCTCGGCGATGTGAATGTTGATGCCGACTTTCTGTTTCTTTGCAAGATCGCGTGATTTCTCGATGCCTTCAGCGGACAGATAGCCCGGCCCGGCGGGCGAGATGCGCGTCGTGATGCGCCCCTCCGCCTTGCCGTGCCATGTCTCATAGAGCTCGATGGCCGCTTCCAGCGACCGCTCGACCTGCGCCGGATCCCATGGCCGCTCCATGTTGCGCGCGGATAATTTCAGAAGATCGGTGCCGACGATCCATTCGCTCAGCACGCCGCGCACGCCAAGGTCGCGAAACACCGGACCAGTCAGCTTCTCGTGCATCCACGTGTTGCTGATGGTCGTGGTCCCGGTCATCACCATTTCGAGCGCATGCGTCATGCAGCCGCTGTAGAAATCATCCGGTTGCAACGAGCACACCACGGGAAATCCGCGCTTGTAGAGACCGGCGGCGTCGCCCTTGCCGGTAACATCCTCGGTCAGCCCCTTCATGTAGGCGCCCACGAGGTGCGTATGGGTATTGATCAAGCCCGGGAGGATCGCCTTGCCGCGCGCATTGACCGCGCTCGTCACCTTGAGCTTGTTATGATAGAATGCGGACGCGGGCCCGACATATACGATGCGCGAATCCTCGAACGCTACGGCGCCATCCTCGATCACTTCGTCCGTGTTGACGGGAACGACATATCCGTGCTCGATCAGAGTGCATGCCATGAACGCCGGTCTCCGTCAGTCCAGATCATTTCAAAAAGAATGGCCTTGGGGCGGGATGCGGGGCGGTAAAGAATATTTTTGATCCCGTCATTCCCACGCAGGCTGCCATGCAATCACCATATGACATACGAGCGCACGCTTTGCTGTACCTGGTCCCATTCTGCGCTGCTCAGTTTTACGGTCCCGACAAGCTGGTTGGAGTAGATCGTCTCGGGCCTGACCTCTTTCTGTAAGCTGAGATACTCTTTGGCTACCGCCACATTGCTCGTCACCTCATCCGGAATGAAGTAGCCAAGCCCATGCTCCTTCGGTCCCGGATGGATGCCCAGGGCCGTGTTGATCGCAATCTGGTGCTTGATGGTTTCCCGATTGCGCTCGCTGCCCTGAAACTCCTTCACAGCGCGAATATGGAGGTCGAGCGTGTCGGCCGGTTTCAGATAAGTCAACTTCAAGCCTTCCATCGCCCCCTCGACAACGGCTTTTGTCACCTCGGGGAACTTTTCGACCTGAGTGCGGGTGGCGAATACGCCCGTATCGTAAAGCTTCAGCCCGTATTTGTAGTACAGCATGATGTCGATCTCGCCGCCCCCGGTCCAAAGCGGAGCCGCGTCGGTGCTGTAATATCCGGTCAGCGCGTCGACGCTTCCATCCAGCAAGGACTGAGCGCGCACGTTTCCGTCAAGGAAGCGGAATTTGATCTTTGATTTGTCGATCCCTGTCGCTTTCGCGAATGCCGGGAACAGGTGGTAAT
>DATCJI010000486.1:0-4726 GCA_036562835.1 Xanthobacteraceae bacterium
TCTTCTCATCGTGCTCGCCGCCGTGCTCGGCCCCCACATTGTCCCTTATGATCCTTTGGCGAGCGATACGGCCGCGGCGCTGAAACCACCTTCGCTTGCGCACTGGGCTGGCACCGATCAGCTCGGGCGCGACGTGTTCAGTCGCGTGGTAGCGGCGACGCGCCTCGACCTTCTCATTGCGTTCAGCTCGGTTGCCCTCGTGTTTGTTGCCGGCGGGCTTGCCGGGGTGTCAGCGGGCTTCTTCGGAGGCTGGACCGATCGGGTAGTCGGCCGCATCGCCGATACCATCATGGCGTTTCCGCTGTTCGTGCTCGCGATGGGCATCGTCGCGGCACTCGGCAACACGGTGCAGAACATCGTGCTCGCGACTGCGATCGTGAATTTCCCGCTTTATGCGCGCGTTGCGCGAGCCGAGGCGAACGTGCTGCGCGAGGCGGGGTTCGTGCATGCGGCACGGCTTTGCGGTAATGGCGAGTCGCGCATCCTGCTCGGCCACGTGCTGCCCAATATCATGCCGATCATGGTGGTGCAGATGTCGCTCACCATGGGCTATGCCATCCTCAATGCGGCAGGGCTCTCGTTCATCGGATTGGGCGTGCGCCCGCCGACTGCCGAATGGGGAATCATGGTCGCCGAGGGCGCAAGCTTCATGGTGTCCGGCGAATGGTGGATCGCCTTTTTCCCCGGTGCCGCGCTGATGGTGGCCGTGTTCTGCTTCAATCTTTTGGGCGACGGGCTGCGCGACATCGTCGATCCGCGAAGGCGGACGTGAGTTCTTTTCTGCGCGCTCATTCTCGCGGAAGAGGAAATCCAGAAGTGCGTCCCCGCTTTCGCGGGGAGGATCGGATATGCGCACGATGACGCAAGCGCTTCCGCTGCTCGAAGTGTCCGATCTTTCCGTGGAGTTTGCGACGCGCCGCGGCACGGTGCGCGCCGTGCAGCATGTCGATCTTGCGATCGGCAAGGGTGAGACCGTCGGCATAGTTGGCGAATCCGGCTCCGGCAAATCGGTCACGTCCTATGCGGTAATGCGCATTCTCGATCGTGCCGGCCGCATCGCGCAGGGCGTCGTGCATTTCACCGGGCTCGATTTGCGCGAAGCGAGCGAAGAGCAAATGCGCAACCTGCGCGGCCGCGAAATCTCGATGATATTTCAGAACCCGCGGGCGGCCCTCAATCCGATCCGCAAGGTCGGCCATCAGATCGAGGACGTCCTGCGACAGCATGCCCAGGTCCATTCCGGGGCGCTGGCGGAGAAGGCGGTCGCGATGATCGAGCAAGTGCGCATCGCGCGCCCGCGCGAGCGCTATCATGCCTATCCATTCGAATTATCAGGCGGCATGTGTCAGCGCGTGGTGATCGCGCTCGCGCTCGCCTGCCGGCCACGCCTGCTCATCGCGGACGAGCCCACCACGGGCCTCGACGTCACGACGCAAAAGGCCGTGATGGACCTGATAGTAGAGCTCACGCGTCAGCAGGAAATGTCGACCATTTTGATCACGCATGACCTCGGGCTTGCTGCCATGTACTGCCAGCGCGTCCTGGTCATGGAGAGTGGGCGCGTGGTGGAGAGCGCGCCGGCCAAAGCGGTCTTCACGGCGCCGGTGCATCCCTATACGCGCAAGCTGATGCGCGCGACGCCGCGTCCGGGTATCTCGTTAAGAGAGCTCCTCCCCGAAGGCGATACGGCGGCCGCAGGTACCCCTCCGGCAACGAAGGGGAGTGCGGGTGGCGCGCTGCTCACGGTCGAGAAGCTGGTCAAGGAATATCCCCGCAAAGCTATGGCTGGCGGGCTCCGGAAGATGTTTGCGAAAAAACCGGCGCCCGAGCCGGAGACATTCCGCGCCGTTGACGGCATCAGTTTTACCGTCGCGCGCGGCGAAAGCGTGGGGCTTGTAGGCGAATCCGGCTGCGGCAAATCCACCACCTCCGCCATGGTGATGCGCCTTCTCGACAAGACCGACGGCGTGATCCTGTTCGACGGCGAGGATATTGGGGACATACCGGCGAAGAAATTTGCCAGGCTGCCGCTGCGCAAGCGCATCCAGATGGTGTTTCAGGATCCGACCGACAGCCTCAATCCGCGCTTTACCGCCGCGCGCGCCATTGCGGATCCGATTCTGCGCCTGGGCGCGGTGAAAGGACGCGAGGCCGTGCGCGAGCGCTGCGAGGAGCTCGCGCGGCAGGTTGGCTTGCCTGTCGACCTTATTGACCGTTTCCCCCACCAGCTGTCGGGTGGCCAGAAGGCCCGCGTGGGCATTGCGCGAGCGATTGCACTCAAGCCCGAGCTTGTAATTCTCGACGAG
Source organism: Xanthobacteraceae bacterium (assembly GCA_036562835.1). Taxonomy (GTDB): domain Bacteria; phylum Pseudomonadota; class Alphaproteobacteria; order Rhizobiales; family Xanthobacteraceae; genus VAZQ01. The sequence continues at coordinate 2,307 of DATCJI010000486.1, forward strand.
CCGACGGCTGCGCTGGATGTCTCCGTGCAGGCAGTGGTCCTGAACCTGCTGCAGGATCTGAAAGACTCGCTCGGAATGAGCTATCTGTTCGTCTCCCATGACCTGAACGTGGTGCGACTCCTGTGCGAGCGCGTGATCGTCATGCAGGCAGGGCGCATCGTGGAGCAAGGCCCGACCGAGCAGGTTTTGTATGCGCCCCAGGCCCAATATACGCGCGAGCTGCTGGCGGCAATTCCGAGTCCGCGCTTTGATGGTGTTGCGAAATGAATGAGGCGATTGATGTTTACGTCGATGCGACTGCGGAATTGCTGAAGCTGCCGCTGCCGCCCGAATGGAGAGACTCTGTAATCAGAAATCTGCAGGTCACCATGGCACTGGCTGCCGGATTCGGCGAATTTCCGTTGCCGGACGAAACCGAGCCGGCGCCGGTATTCGTCGCCTAAACAGTCCCAATGCAGCTCGATTGGGCGCAAGCGCATGAGATCGCCGCGGCGGTTTCCGGTGACAAAGTCAGTGCCACTGCGGTGATTGAAGCGGCGTTGTCGCGCATTGCGAACCGTGACCGCGCTCTCAACTCGTTTACCGCGGTCCTGCGCGACCGCGCCCTGGCCAGGGCGCGCGCACTCGAGGCGGCCCGTGCGCAAGGCAAAGACCTGGGGCCTCTCGCGGGCGTGCCGTTCGCGGTCAAGAACCTCTTTGATATCGCCGGACTTCCGACTATCGCTGGATCCAAGATCAACCGCGATCGTCCACCGGCAACAATTGATGCGACTTTGATCGCCCGCCTGGAATCGGCTGGGGCCGTCCTCGTTGGTGCGCTCAACATGGGCGAGTATGCCTATGACTTCACCGGCGAGAACGTGCACGACGGCGCCTGCCGCAACCCGCACGACGTGAGCCGGATGAGCGGCGGTTCATCCAGCGGTTCAGGGGCGTCGGTGGCCGCAGGTCTCGTCCCGCTGGCTCTTGGCTCGGATACCAATGGCTCGATTCGCGTACCGTCATCCTTCTGCGGCACCTTTGGCCTGAAGCCCACATATGGCCGGCTTTCGCGCACCGGCACGTTTCCCTTCGTCGGCAGCCTGGATCACGTCGGTCCGTTCGCGCGCTCGACGCGGGACCTGGCGCTCGCCTATGACACCATGCAAGGGCATGACCCGCACGATCCGGTGTGCGTCGATCGCGCCATCGAGCCTACGTTGCATCTACTCGAGCGTGGAATTGACGGCCTGCGTATCGCCATGGCGGGCGGCTATTTTCATAAAGGCCTTTATCCGGAAGCACAGACTGCAATGGCACAGGTTGCCAAGGCACTGGCCATCGAAGAAGTGGTTGAAATCCCCCGTGCGGAGGCGGCACGCGCGGCAGCGTATGTGATCACCGCGAGCGAAGCGGGCACGCTCCATCTCGAGCGGCTGCGCCAACGCGCTGCCGATTTCGATCCCGCCGTGCGCGACCGGCTCATTGCGGGCGCCATGATCCCCGCGCTGCTCGTTAACAAGGCGCAGAAATTCCGGCGCTGGTATCGGGAGCAGGTGCTTGCGCTGTTCGCGAAAATAGACGCGATCATCGCGCCCGCTACTCCCTGCGCGGCACCCAAGATCGGGCAGCAGACCTTCGTGTTCGACGGGTCCGAGCTTCCGCTGCGGCCCAATATCGGCGTCTACACGCAACCCATTTCGTTCATCGGCCTTCCGGTCGCCGCCCTGCCGGTGTCGCTTACGCCATTGCCGATCGGCGTTCAGATCATTGCCGCGCCATGGCGCGAGGACATCACATTGCGGATTGCGCATGCACTGGAAGAGCGAGGTGTCGCGACTACAGGGCGACGGGCGTTGGAAACGGTCCCAACTGAGAAGGATAAAGTTTGATGCGAAGCAAAATGCGCACACAATGGATATGGGCCAGTACGGCTATCATACTTGGATGGGCGGCTGCAGCGGCCGGTGTTGTGCGCGCTGAGCCGCTGCTCACGCAAGGCATCGGTCTGCAGAGTTGCGCCAAGCTCGCGCCAAGCCTCAAGCCCGGCGCCGGCCTCGATCACCTGCCGAACGCGCTCCTGTTCTATTGGTTTCAGGGCTACATGAGTGCCGCGAACATCTACCTGCTCAACGAGTATAGCGACTATATCGACATCAGCGCGGTGGATGAGCCAACAATCACCCGGCTCGTCGCCGAATTCTGCACGGCCAATCCCCGCCAGAAGCCGATCAGCGCAATAGACAAGTTCATTCGCGACGCGGATAAGGTCAGCGCGAAAGAATCCGACGCGTTCGATCCGTGGGAACATTGACAGCAGAATTCACCCCACACTGAGATGAGACAATGCAACACCGATTCCTGCGGGTGAATGGAGCGTCACTGCATATCGCCGAATTGGGCGAAGGGCCGCCTCTCCTGCTGCTTCATGGATGGCCCGA
>DATCJI010000495.1:0-24048 GCA_036562835.1 Xanthobacteraceae bacterium
TGACGATTACATCGACGCCCACATGGATGCCCGTGCGCACGCCATAGGCGGCCCCGAACTTCGCCATCCAGATGAACATGAAGATGCAGAGCTCCTGCGCCCAGGAGACGTCGAGCTCGGACAAGAAGGTGTAGATCTCCCGCAGCACGCCAGGCACCAGCGGGATGCCGTGCGCTTCTGCCCATTTGGCGCCGTTGATGGAAAGCCCGGTGCCGTAGCGGTGCACGACGGCAAAGAAGATAAGCGCCGTGGCGGCGGCAATGAACGTCGCAATCAGCCATTCCTCGAGGTGATCGAGCACACGCAAGAGACCGCGCCCGACGCGCCAGCGGTCAGGCGCAGCCCCGACGCTCGTCGCTGAACCGACGGGAGTGTCTGCCATTACGCCACCCAACCCTGCGGCGGTACTGCGGTGCGCAAGTCGGATATATCCGGCCTGCGACGGTCAACCCCGGGGGCTGACCTGGATCCGTCAGTTCATCTTGACGTTGAGCTCTTTCGCAAGCAGGTCGAGCACCTCGCCACCAACGCGACTTTTCGCCCACCGATAGGTCGGCTGCATGGCGTTCTGCCAAGCTACCTTCTGGGCATCCGTCAGATAGTGCAACGTGGTCTTGCCCGATTTCTTGATCTCGACGAGGTCGTCCTCATTCTCCTTCTGGGCGATCGAATTCGTGTACTCGGTGGCCTCGTTCATTGCCTTTTCAAGCTGCCCGCGCACATCGGCCGGCAGCCCGTTCCAGAATTTTGAGTTTACGATCACCGCGTATTGCAGGTGTGCGTGGTTGGCTACCGTGATGTCCTTCTGCACCTCATAGAATTTTTGCGTGTAGTAGTTCGACGGCGTGTTCTCACAGCCATCGACAACCCCGGTCTGCAGCGCCTGATAGACTTCAGAGAACGCCATGATCTGCGGGATCGAGCCAAGATCGCGAAAATAGCGGTCTGCGATCTTCGATCCGGAAATGCGGATCTTCAACCCCTGGAAATCGGTCGGATTGATCAGCGGCTTGTTCGCCGACGCCATATGGAAGCCGTTGTCCCAGTAGGCCAGACCGTGGATGCCCTTGGATTCCAACTTGTTGAACAGCCACTTGCCAATCTCGCCCTTCATGGCGCTGGAGTAGGTGGCGTCATCCCTGAACAGCCATGGCAGATCGAGCGCCTCGAACTCCTTCACGCCGAGCGGGGCGAATTTGGCGGTAGACGGCGCCAGCATCTGCACGGAGCCGAGTTGCAATGCCTCGATCTCCTCCTTGTCCTTGTAGAGCGTGGAGTTTGGATAGACCTCCACGCTCACCTTGCCGTTCGTGTATTTCTCGGCCAGCTCCTTGAATTTCAAAGCGCCGTTGCCTTTGGGCGTGTCATTAGCGACGACGTGGCTGAACTTGATGACGACCTGCGCCTGCGCCATCGCCGGCTCGCAAGCGAAAGCGGCTGCGCTCGCGAACAGCGCCAGAACCATGAATTTGCGCATTTGGCATTTCCTCCGCGTGTTCCTCCCCTGGGGGCATTTTCAGGCTTTGTAGCTGAATATCAGCGGAAAACCGATGTTACCATAAGCCGCGACGTAATATCGCCACGCGCCACTGCACGCGCGTTTCGCGGGTGGCGAGAATCTAACGCGGTCCTGCAGGCGGCAGTTTGGACAAAAACGATGTTCCGCGCCCGAAGTGGGTTCCGCCGCCCAGGTCGACGCGTGGTGCATGCCCCCGCGTGACCAATCTGCGACACTTAATCGAAATCGCAGTTTGTGCCTGCTCTGCCTGCACGTGGAAACTGGCGATGATGCTAGGCTGTGCGGCGCAGCTATGGGCGTTCCGGTCCTGTGGTCCGGTCATTTCAGATTCCGGGTGTGGTGCATGCGTTGGATTTTTCCAGCGTTGCTGTGGGTTTGTGCGCTCGTTTCGCCGGTTGCGGGCCAGGAAGACCGCGCGGCCGGGCGCTTCGACTGACGCGCAGCGCTCGCCGCGATCGATGCGCTTTCCGATCCCAGCTACATCACGCAAGAGAACTGCGCCTCGATAATCGGCGACTTTCTCGATCCCCTCTACACGTTGCCGGCGGCCGCCTTCGTGCCGCACACGCGTGCCGAGAGGCAGGAATTGCGCCGCGACGGTGTGCGCCTCCTCGGCCGCTTCTTCCAAGCCCGCGTGCTGCTCAAGGAGAGATTCGACAGCTTCCCTGCGCCGAGTCGCGCCTGCGTCGACGCGGTACGCCGAGGGCTGCGCTATTCGCGCTTCGCACAGGATTATCTCGCCGACTGGCTCTTCCACCACGGTGCGATTGGACCCGCGCCTAAACAGATCCTGCGCGGCGGTTACCCCTATACGATGCTCAATCCCAAATTCGAAAACATCGAGTTCAAGGACGGGAGACATTCTCATCGCCCGGGGGACGGCGGTCGTTTCCTCCCTCATTGCGCGGCTTGGCGACGAGGAAGGAGATTTTTCGCATCTCGCCATCGTGAGCGAGGACGTGTACGGCAAAAAATACGTGTGCAGTCGTTGATCCAGACCGACACCGTCATAGAGCCGCTCGATAAGTTTCTTTCCGAGACGGAAGGCCGCGTGGTGCTGCTGCGCTACAAGGACCGTGCGCTCGCCGCGCGCGCGGCGCGGATCATTATCCATCGCGCCGCGCAGGCGCTCGCGCACGGTGCCGCCATTCCGTACGATTATGCAGTCGACAGCAGCGAGCGTTACTACATCTATTGCGCCGAGCTGATGGAATATGCCTTCGAGCTCGCCTCCGACGGTCGCGTGCGCGTGCCGCGCCACCGCACCTCGCTGCGTCACCTGCAGCGCACGCCCTTCCTGCACGAGGTCGGCATCTATGTACCGGACGTCACCACTCCGCAGGACACCGAGCTCGATCCGCGCTTCGACATCGTAGCCGAATACGTCAACATTCCGAAATTGCGCAGCGTGCGCCTGCAGAACGCGGCGGTGACCGCCATGCTCAGCTGGTTCGTGCACGGATATGATTTCCAGCCCAATCCGTCCGCAGAGGCGATCGTGCATGTGATGGTTGCGGCCATCCGTCTGGGCCTTTTAGGCAATTTGTTCACGCAGCGGCACGTGCCGGAGAATGCCGTGCTTGCATGGTACAAGGCGCGCACCCTCGTCAATTTGCTCAATCAGGTCGCGACCCAGATCGACGCGCAATACAACCGCAAATACGGCTATTCGCCCACGTTCCGCGAGCTGCTAGTCGGTCTCGAGAGTTTTCGCCACGAGGATTGCCTGATGCTGCGAACACCGGTTGCACTGCGCAGGCATCAGGTCATGCTGCACCAGCACATCAATGTGCCGAGCCGGCTCTGTCCGTTGCATCTTCCGGTAGGGCGGGATGGCGAGGGCGAGACATCGGACCGCGGCGACCAGGTCTCGTCCGCGCCGCATGCGGGCGAGGAGGCAAGCCGCATCACGCAGCTTGCGCAATAACTTCACTCAACGTTTCTTCCGAACAGCAGGAAAAGCGAGTAGCCTTGAACTGGTGATTGTGACCAGTGAGGTGCCCTATGCCTACGTTCATCCTTTCGCTCAACTGGACCGAGCAAGGCATCCGCGCGGTGAAGGATGCGCCCAAGCGCGGAAAGACGGCGCAGGAGCTCGCAAAGAAATGCGGCGTCGAGATCAAGCAGCTCTACTTGACTTCGGGAGACTATGATCTCGTGGTGATCATGCAGGCGCCGAGCGGCGACAACATCGCCAAGTTTGCGATGGCTATCGGCTCGCTCGGAAACGTGCGCACCCGAACGGCGATGGCGTGGTCCGAAGCCGAATACCACAAGATGGTATCCGAGCTGCCGTAACGCGGATTGTGTAGCCCGAATTGATCACCCCGCCTCCGCTCGCGTCGCGAGCCATGGCGGCGGTTGAGATCCGCCGGAGCGCGGAGCGCGAACGCGGAATCGGGAGATTTCCCGGATTGCGCTCCTGCGCGCAATCCGAGGTTATAAAACGTCGACCCGAATTCAACGTCGCGCAATGATCACTTGCAGGTCGGCTGTCCGTTCACGACCGCAGGAGTTTTGCCGGGCGGACACGCCGGTTTGGCGGCCGCGGCTGCCGGCGCCGGAGGCTTCGGCGGAGGCGGCGGGGGCGGCGGCTTCACTGCTGCCGCGGGTGGCGGAGGGGGCGCGGCAGGCGGCTTGGGCGGCGCTGCTGCGACCGGAGGCTTCGGCGGCGCAGGTGGTGCCGGCGGCTTCAGTGCTGCGGCAGGCGGCGGAGGCGGCGCGCCCGGCGGCTTGGGCGGCGCGGCTGCCACCGGTGGTTTCGGCGGAGGGGGCGGCGCTGGCGGTTTCAGCGCTGCCGCAGGTGGCGGAGGTGGCGCGCCAGGCGGGGTGGGCGGCACAACTGTACCGGGCGGTTTCGGCGGAATGTGCTTTGCGCCAGGCGGCGGGGTACCGGCAGGCGGCGTCCCCGCTGGCGGCGTGCCAGGTGTAGCGCTCGCGGTCGGCGTCTGAGGCGTCACGGACTTTGCGCCTGCGGGTGGTGGCGGCGTTCCTCTGCCCCGCGGCGGAGGTGTGGTGGTTCCCGTACCAGCAGGCGGGCTGATGGCCGCCGATGGAGCTGTCGCAGGGCCTTTTGCGCCCGGCAACGGCCTCCCCTGCATTCCGGGCAGCGGCTGGCCGGGTGGCGTGGTTGCCGTCGCCCCAGCGCCATGAACACCAGGAGGCGTTCCAGGTGTCGTTCCGGGCGGTGTCTGGCCCTGCAGCGTGGCAGCCTTGTGCGCAACGGATGGCGGAAGGGCGGGGCCGATCGCCGCGACCGGTGCTGCTCCGGGTGCACCGGGAGCCTGCCCTGGAGCCGCTGCCGCGACCGGCGGCTGGATGGTGCGGGTCTGACCGCTCTGATTCGTGACCGTAACGGTGTTCGTCACGTTGTTCACGACGACCGTGTTGTGAACGTTGTTGTAGATGATGTTGTTAGGCGGCGGTGGGGCCACATACCTGGGAGGCGCCACCCAAGCAGGAACCGGTCGATAGATCGGCATGGGCAGGACGAATAGCCCGACGGTCGGTGGCGGCGGGGCGAGAACCACGAATTCGGGCGGCGGCGGCGCAAGGAAAAAGACCGGCGGCGGTGGCGGCGGCGCAAAGGCAAACACCGGATCGCTGAACACAAGCACCGGCCGGCTGACGACCACGATCTCCTCGGGAGGGGGCGGCGGTATGTCATAGGCGACCGCCGCGAAGGCTGGGGGCGGCTCGAATGCGGCCGCAAGAAATGCAAGCCGGCGATGCGCGTCAGGGACGTGAGGCCCTTCGGGATAGCGCCGCAGATAGGACCAATAGGCCGGTGGGGTGTCGATCCCGCGGCTTCGGCGCCAGGTAATCGCTTCGCGACGGGCCGCGATAATGGCGCGCACGCGCCCGGCCATCGGATCATTTGGGTACGCACCGACGAACTCGACATAGCCGTCCAATGTATCGCGCTCGAGCGCGACCATGTAGGCTTCCTGCGCATCGAGATCGCGTATAGGCCGCGCGCGTATGGCCGCGGTCTGCTCAGGCGAAACCGCGGGTGGAGGCGCATCGGCCGCGCGCTCAAAGAACACCACCGGTGCTTCTATTTTCGCGGCCTGCCAGGGGACCTCTGCGCCGCGCGTGAGATCGTTGACGCGCAGCCGCGTGCGCTCGAACACGTCATTGAGCGGAAGCCCTCCCTCTCGCAGCATCTCGGCGAGCGCCTGAGCATAGGGTCCGTAAGGGCCGTCGCCTTCAGGCGCGATCGTGCCCGGGGCGGCGTTGAAGGCGACGAGCACGCCAGGCTCGGGATCGACCAGCGCGAGGCCTCCGGCGAGCGGCGTGCCGCCTTTCGCAAACGGATTTGCGCGCGCCGCATCGACCACCACAATGGCGGCCTTCAGTTTCAGGGCGGCAAGCGGGCGCGTATAGTCGGAGAGCCGCACAGCTTCTGCGGGAATGTCGGTGTCGCGCGCGATCTTTGCGTCGACCGGCACAAAATAGTTCTCGCCCTCGAGCTGCACGCCGTATCCGCTCACGTAAATGAACGCGACGGTGTCCTGTCCGGAGCTCGTGGCCTTCTCGACGAAATCACGGAACGCATGGCGCAAGGAGTCCTGATCGAGATCGCGGGCGCCCGCCACGTCGAAGCCTGCGGCTTGCAGCGTCTGTGCGATCAGGCCCGCATCGTTTGCCGGCGTGGTGAGTGCGCCGGCCTGATAACCTGCATTTCCCACCACGAGGGCGATACGTTTTTCAGCTTGCGCGGCGCTGCATGCGCCGGCCAAAGCGGCGAGCGCAATCAGGCCTGGGATCAATGTGCGGATTACTGGCATGGATGCCCCCTTTGGGCGGACAGCGGACAAAAGCAGCCGCGCGGCGACTACAGCGCAGGCGCGCTGAACGGCATCTGAATAAAAGAGGTCAAGACTAAGGCGCTCTCAAGACGGCAAAGTTCCAGCGAGTAATCACAGGGGTCCAGAGGCTATTGGCAGACCGCACGCGTCACGAAGATTTCCGTGGCGCAATCTGAGCTGTTTGGGGAGCGCCCCTCGAGCAGGAAACGTCCCGAACATTTCTGCTCGGTCTTCGTGTCCACAAGTCTGCCAGCCTGAAAACCCTTGGTGCGGCAAAGTGTGACGGCTGCTGCCTGACAATCGGGAGCACCGTTTGGCGCGGGAACGCAGCGCTCTTGCGCGGTGATCATCCGCGCGTTCGGCAGAGTGACGACGGCACCGGTGACTGCACCTGTTACGTCCTTTGTTGTTTCCTGCGCTTGCCTTCCAAACTGCTCAAGGCGCTGCTGTGCGTCTTGCATGCCGGACTTCAATCCGGTCGCCCCGTCCTGGAACCAGCGCCCGACTGCGTCAACTAAACCGGGCTGTGGGGGCGGCTGCTGTGTCGCGGGTGGGGGCGCAACTGATGGTTGCGACTCCTCAGCACGCGCCCAGAGTGCGACGAGCACTGCGCACGCACTCAAGACAATGCGCGTGCCTGCGCGCCGAGAAGGCAGAAGTGCTGAAATCTTGCTCATTGGCCCCGAATACGATTGTAATCTGCGAATTTCAGGTGGCGAAATTGAGGAACGATGGAACCCACAAATGTGTTGATTCCGGCCGCGACGAACGGGCCAAAAGCCGCATGGCGGGCCTGATCTAAAAAATATAGAGCGCGGCAATGATGCCGCCGACGAGCAGGATCAGCGCCAGCGTTGCCCAGAATTCCAGCCGCTCTTCGAGAATGGCCCGCGCCTGCGCACCGTAGCGGTTGAGCAGAAAGGCGACCGCGTAGAACCGCATGCCGCGCGCCACGAACGAGAGCAGCACAAAAGCCGCGAAGTTGTAGCGCGCGAACCCCGAAACGATGGTCACGAGCTTATACGGTATGGGCGTCAATCCCTTGATCAGAATGATCCAGGTCCCCCAATACGCGTATGCTTCGCGGAATGCCTCGGCCTTGGCGCCCAGTCCGTACAGCTTGATCACCCAAAGCCCAACCGAGTCATAAAGAAGCGCACCGATCGCATAGCCCAGCATGCCGCCGGCAACCGAAGCGAGCGTGCATACGGTTGCAAAAAACCATGCGCGCTCGGGGCGCGCGAGCGCCATCGGAATGAGCATGACGTCGGGCGGAATTGGAAAGAACGAGCTCTCGATGAAGGAGACCAGCCCCAAGAGCCAGGTCGCATACGGCTTGTCGGCAGCCGCAACGCACCAATCGTACAGCCGTCGCAACATCCGGTAATTTCAGTGCCGCTTACGCTGACGCCTGCGCTCGAGGGCTACGACTTTGCGCCGTGCCGCCGGCGCGAGCGCAACCTTCGGAAGCTTCTCGGCCATTCCAAGCAGCCGCTCGCGGCGCTCCATTTCCGCCCATACGTCGTCGGGATGCACGCCGCAAGCCATCCACAAAACCACCAGGTGATACAGAAGATCGGCACTCTCGCGGATCACCGCATCGCTGTCGCCGTGCACCGCGTCGATCACGACTTCCACCGCCTCTTCGGCCAGCTTCTTGGAAACTTTTCCGAGTCCCGCCTGCAACAGGCGCGCAGTTCGGGATGCGGCGGGATCGTCTCCACGTGCCGCCAGCACGGCGCGATAAAGCCGCATGAGCGAATCACTCATGTGCGTACCATACGCCAAGCAGCGGCAATCGTGACGTCAAAATTGATCGGCAGCTACTCTTCCGATGACGCGAGGAGGGACGCATTGCCTCCTGAGGCGGCGGTGTTCACCGTGACCACCTGCTCATCGGCGAATCTTCTCAGGTAATTAGGACCGCCTGCCTTGGGGCCGGTGCCGGAAAAGCCGGTGCCGCCGAACGGCTGCGTGCCCACCACCGCTCCGATCATGTTGCGATTGACGTACACGTTCCCGTTCGCAAGCCGTGCGGCAATGCGTTCGGCCGTCGATTCAATGCGCGAATGAATGCCGAGGGTGAGGCCAAATCCGCTCGCGGCGATCTCGTCCACGAGCTGGTCGAGCTCGTTCGCAGGCCAGCGCAGGACGTGAAGAATGGGCCCGAACACTTCTTGTCTCAGGTCGCCCGCACGATCGAGCATCACGATCGTTGGCGGCACAAACCAACCGCTCTGCGGAAGCGGCTTGAAGCGGTCCCAGCGAAAGCGGACGCGCCCCTGCGTTTCCATATCGGCGATCCACTGATCGAGCTTGTCTTTCGCTTCCGCTTCGATCACCGGCCCCACATGCGTCGAGGGCTCGCGCGGGTCGCCAAGGGCCAGCTCGCGCGCAGCGCCCGCAATCATCTCAATCATGGGCTCGGCCACGTCCTCCTGCACGCAGAGGAGCCGCAACGCCGAGCAGCGCTGGCCGACGGACCGAAATGCCGAGGTAATCACGTCGTCGGTCACCTGCTCGGGGAGCGCCGTGGCGTCCACAACCATGGGATTGATCCCGCCGGTTTCCGCAATCAATGGGACGATGGGGCCGTGCCTGGAGGCCAGAGCGCGATTGATCGCGCGCCCTACCTCGGTTGAGCCCGTGAAGGCGACACCAGCCGCGGCCGGATGCGCGACGAGGGCCGCGCCGACACATCCATTTCCCGGGACGAGATGCAGCGCTGTGACCGGAATGCCGGCCGCATGCAGGATGCGGACGGCTTCGCTTGCAATCAGCGGCGTCTGCTCGGCGGGTTTCGCGACAACAGCATTGCCGGCCACAAGCGCCGCGCAAATCTGGCCGAGAAAGATCGCAAGCGGAAAATTCCACGGGCTGATGCAAACAAACACGCCGCGCCCACGATAGCGCAGCTCATTGGACTCTCCGGTAGGCCCCGGCATTGTTTGAGCAACGAGCTGCCGCCTGGCTTGCGCTGCGTAATAGCGGCACAGGTCGACGGCCTCGCGCGCCTCCGCGACAGCATCGTCGAGGGTCTTGCCTCCCTCGATCTGCAGGAGTGCAAGCAGCCGGCCGCGATTTCCCTCGATCAGGTCACTTGCGCGTTCGAGCGCGGCCGCTCGGGCTTCCACCGGCACTTTGTCCCAGGCCGGAAACCCTGCTTGGGCGAGCTGCATGGCGTCAGCCGCAACGGCTTCCGTGGCCTCGATCACCCGACCCGCAACGCTGCCGTCGATCGGTGACAGAATGGGACGTGCCAAACCCGGTCGTACCGAACCGTTCAGAGTCGGCGCTGCGTCGTCCGCAACGGGTACGTCCCGAATTTCGGCGAGCAGGGCGCTGAGGCTTGCGCGATCTCCAAATTCGATGCCCGCAGAGTTGCGCCGCTCCGGCGCATAAAGATCCCGTGGCAAAGGAATCTGCGGATTGCGCGCGTGGCTCGCGTTGGCGATACGGCTTTCGGGTCGCTCGAGAATTCTTGCGATCGGCACCGCACGATCCGCGGCGACAGAAACGAACGAGGAATTGGCCCCGTTCTCCAACAGCCGTCGCACCAGGTAAGCCAACAGATCGCGATGAGTTCCCACCGGCGCGTACACGCGCACGCCGACTGCGGGCTCTCTCGCCAGCAGCAGCTCGTAAAGGACCTCGCCCATTCCATGCAGGCGCTGGAATTCGTAACCATCCACGCCTCCTGCATCCGCGATCACGCTCGCTACCGTGAGCGCGTTATGCGTGGCGAACTGCGGGTAAATGACAGGACGGCGCGCGAGCAGCCTGCGCGTGCAATGATCGAAACAGAGGTCGGTCATGGCTTTGCGGCTGTACACCGGGTAATCGGCCAGTCCGCGCTCCTGCGCGCGCTTGATCTCCGTGTCCCAGTAAGCGCCCTTGACCAGGCGCACCATGATGCGGCGATTGAGCTCCGCGGCGGTTTGCGCCAGCCAGTCGATAACCGCCGGCGCGCGTTTCTGATACGCCTGCACGGCGATCCCGAACCCTTCCCATCCGCGCAGAGCCGGATCGGCCAGCACCCTCCCGAAAAGGTCGAGCGTTAGCTCCAGCCGATCGGCCTCCTCCGCGTCAATCGTGAAGTTGAGCTCATGCTCGCGGCCAAGGCGGGCGAGATGAGCGAGTCTGGGAGTGAGCTCATGCAGCACGCGCTCTCGCGATACCGCTTCAAAGCGCGGATGCAATGCCGAGAGCTTGACGGAAATGCCCGGACGGTTCGGCAGCGCATGCCGACCGCCGCGTGCGCCGATCGCCGCGATGGCGCGTTCATAGGAGACAAAATAGCGCTCCGCATCGCGCTCCGTGCGCGCACCTTCGCCGAGCATGTCAAAGGAATAGCGCAGCTCCCCGTGCGTTGCGGCGCGGTCGAGCGCTTCGTCGATGGTCTGTCCGAGGACGAAATGGGAGCCCAGGAGCCGCATCGCCTGGCGCGTCGCTGCGCGCAGCGCCGGAAGCCCCAGCCGCTTGAGCAGACTCTCCAGAATAGTTTCAGGAGTCTCTCCCGGGTGAATGATGCGAGCGGTGACGCCCAACGTCCACGCGGAGGCAGACACAAGGAACGCGTCGGACTTCACATCGTGAGCCGACCAGTGTCCGCGCGCGAGCTTGTCCTCGATGAGGCGATCGGCGGTCGCGGCATCCGGCACCCGCAACAGCGCCTCCGCCAGCACCATCAGCGCGAGCCCCTCCTTGGTGGACAAGGAATAGGCGTGAAGGAAATCTTCAATCCCGCCGAGACCGCCCGTTCTGTCTCGAATGCCCTCGATCAGGCTCGTCGCATAGGCGTCGATCCAGCGCTCGGCTGCCCGCCCACGCGCCGCTCCTTTGAGGAGCTGCGCCGCGACCGTTTCATCGGGCGGGGCATAGGGGGCGCTGAATAACAGTGGCGCGGCAGCCTCCTTCGCGTGTTCACGCGAGAGTGCGAGTGATGAATCGGCCATGCGCGGCTTGCCCGAGTTGAGGCTTCATCGACCAAACTAGACATAATCCTTGGCCGCCCCGTTTGGCACGGGTGATCTTGCGCTTTGCACCGGCATGTTCTCTTGTGGGCAAACGGCGTCGAAGGTGAGCGGAAAATTGAACTAGGAGGCTGTGGCAGGCGTATGCGAAGCGGCGCCATGAAGCTTGTTCACATCTATTTGCGCGTTCTGGAGCTGCTCGGCCGCGAGTCCCGCCTGAGCTGGGTTCTCGCAGTCGCCAACCTGGCGATTGCTTCCGCCATGTTTCTCGAACCCATCCTGTTCGGCCGCATCGTCGATACGCTGGCGAACGCGCAGGGGCGATTGGAGCAGCCGACCTGGACTCCGCTGGCGGTTCTGGTCGGAGCCTGGGTGGGCTTTGGACTGTTCATCATCATCTGCAGCACGCTCGTCGCGCTGCACGCGGATCGCCTTGCGCATCGGCAGTATCAGGTCGTGCGGACGATGTTCTTCGAGCACGTGCTGCAACTGCCTTTGAGCTTCCACACCGGCTCACACTCCGGCCGGCTGCTCAAGGTCATGCTCACCGGCACCAACACGCTGTGGGCAATGTGGCTCGCCTTCTTTCGCGATCATTTCGCAAGCTTCGTCTCGCTCATCGTGCTGCTGCCGCTCACGCTGTTCATAAACTGGCGCTATGGGCTGCTGCTGATCGTACTGTGCGCCACCTTTGCGGCCCTGATCGCTCTCATCATACGCAAGACGGAACAGATGCAGAGCAAAGTGGAGCGGGTGCACACGCTCGTGGCTGAGCGCACCACGGACACGCTCGGCAACATTGCGCTCGTGCAGAGCTTCTCGCGCGTCGAGCTCGAAGTCGCGGGCATGAGAAAGATGGGCGAGGAAGTGCTCAGCGCGCAATTTCCTGCACTGTCCTGGTGGGCCCTGGCCAGCGTGGTGACACGCGCCTCGACCACGCTGACCATGCTTTCGATCCTCATCCTCGGCATCTTTTTTTACGCGCATGGCCGCACGACAGTCGGCGAGATCGTGATGTTCATGAGCTTCGCAGGCCTGCTGATCTCCCGCCTGGAACAGGTGGTCAATTTCTCCAACCACATGGTGATGGACGCGCCCAAGCTGCAGGAATTCTTCGATGTGCTCGACACTGAATCGGCAGTGCGCGACCGACCCGATGCAGTTGATCCCGGCCGCCTTCGTGGCCTGGTCGAATTCCAGGACGTGTCTTTTTCCTATGACGGCAAGCGTCCAGCCGTTGCCGACTTGAGTTTCACGGCGCTGCCGGGAGACAGCGTCGCTCTCGTGGGCGCTACGGGCGCGGGAAAATCGACCGCGCTTGCGCTTCTGCATCGCGTCTTCGATCCGCAATCGGGCATGATCAAGATCGACGGGATGGATATCCGCGGACTTACGCTCGCCGGGCTGCGACGCAACATCGGCGTCGTCTTTCAGGAGGTGCTGCTGTTCAACCGGTCGATTGCCGAGAACCTGCGCGTGGGCAAACCGGATGCAACCGAAAAGGAGCTGCGCGAAGCCTGCGAGCGGGCGCAGGTTATGGACGTGATCGAGCGCCAGGAGCACGGCTTCGACAGTTTGGCGGGCGAACGCGGCCGACTGTTCTCGGGAGGCGAGCGCCAGCGCTTGTCCATCGCCCGCGCATTACTCAAGGATCCCCCCATTCTGATCCTGGATGAGGCGACGAGCGCGCTGGACGCGGTCACCGAGGCTCGCGTGCATGCGGCGTTGGCCGAGGTGATGAAGGGACGCACCACATTCGTGATCGCACACAGGCTCGCTACCGTCCGCAAGGCAAACCGAATTCTGGTTTTCGATGCCGGACGCATCATCGAAAGCGGCAGCTTTGACGAGCTCATACGTCAGAACGGCCATTTCGCGGAGCTTGCGCGCAACCAGTTCATGGCTGACGCGGCGCATGCCGCACCACCCTTGAGCGGCGTGTTGGCGGAAACGTGAGTACGCTGAGCAGGCCGCAAACCGAGGGCCTTCCCCTCCCCCTTGTGGGGAGGGGCTAGGGGGTGGGGGTACAGTTGAAGGGACAAGAAGCCCAGCAAGAGCCCCCACCCCCAACCCCTCCCCACACTCGCAGCGCGAATGCGCTGCTCGCGGGGGAGGGGAGCACAGCGAGTCCGCTGCGGGGTCAACGCAGCTTTACCGCTCATCCCTTCCTAACGGTGTTCGCAATCGCGCTCACTGTTCGGCTCATCAACGTGGCGCTGCTCGACAGTCCAAATGGTTTTTTCGCCGAATCGGACACGCTGACGTACTGGGCGTTGGGAACGGCGCTGGCGCACCGGGAGAGCTTCTGGCCCACGCTCTCCTCGCTCACCGATCGCATGCCGCTCTATCCGCTTTTGCTCGCAGCGGCGCAGACCGCCTTTGGCAATGCTCCGCGCGTCGTCGCAATCGCACAGGCGGTAATCGACGCCGGCACATGCGCGCTCATTGGCGCGCTCGGCTCGGTCATCGCTCCGAGTGTGGGGCTGCTCGCCGGAGTGTTGGCCGCATTTTCGATGACGCTGATCGTGCTGAGCAGCCAGATCCTGACGGATACGGTGTTCGTGTTCTTTCTCGCAATCTGGCTCGCTTGCACGGCACG
Organism: Xanthobacteraceae bacterium; assembly: GCA_036562835.1. GTDB lineage: Bacteria > Pseudomonadota > Alphaproteobacteria > Rhizobiales > Xanthobacteraceae > VAZQ01. The sequence goes on from DATCJI010000495.1 coordinate 13,903, forward strand.
CTCCTTTCTGGTCGGGCCGACGATACCGCTCGCAACTATCGCAGGGCTTGCGGGCGGCATGGCGCTCGCCACCCGCTCTTCCGTGGCACCGCTGTTGATGGCAGCCGCGCCCCTAATGCTTGTGACTGCCGTGATTAAAACTCGCCGCATCGCTCACGCGCTGCTTACTGCCGGCCTGTTTGCGATCGCGGCAGGCGCGCCGGCGCTTCCTGTCGTCTGGCGCAATGCAACAGTTTACGGCTCAGTGAGCCTCACTTCGCAGACAGGCGACCATCTCGCGTTTTGGATTGTGCCGCTCGTGACGCAGCGCGCTAACGGCACGCCGTATCAGGATACAGTGCAGCGCATGCAGACCCTCTATGAGGAGCGACTGGCGCACCGAAGCACAAGCGAGCAGGCCAATCCCTTCGTGCAATCCGCGGTGAAGACGGAAGTGGCGCAGCAAGCCATGGCGCGCCTGCCGCTCGCCGCTTTTGTGGAGGCGTGGCTGGAAGGCATGATTGTCAATGTCGCAGCCCCGGCACTGATCGCCGACGCCCGCGTCCGTGCCTTGGCGAAACCAAACTTCTACGCGACGCCCGGCGCGAGCCTGTGGCAGAGAACGCAGAAATACTTCTTCGATGACCCTGGGCTTTACCAAATCCTGCTCGGGATTGGCGTGATCGCGATGATACCCTTTATCCTGCTGCAGGCGATGGGTTTTGTAATGCTGGTGCGCGGACTTCCTTTTGCAGCAGTTCTCGCGCTCGGCGTGCTGGCCTACTTTGTTCTGCTCAGCGGACCGGTCGCGAGCCCGAAATACCGCCTGCCGATCGAGCCGGTGCTGCTCGTGTTGGGTGCCATCCCGCTTGCGGCCATAGCGGACCGCAACGGCAAACGCAGTTGTGTTTGAGCAAGGAATCCGAAGTTGACGCTTTATCGAAACGCGGCGAGCGTAGCGGCCAAAATCGTCCGCGGCTTCTCCGCCGTGCCGCTCTGAACAAAGACGGCCGCCTCGTCGATCCCGTCCGTGGCTATGGTCTGCACCGGCACGGTCCACGACTTGGGCTGGGCGTTCCAATCACCCAATTTGATCCATCGCCGCGCCACGTTTCGATAAGTAATGGTGCGGCCCTTGTTCTCGCCCCGCGCGATCGCGATGGTGGCGCTGCGAACGAGCCCGCAAAGCCAGGCCTCACCGTTTGCCGAAAGGTCCTTACTCTCCGGGACCGTGATGTGCACGCGCCCGTCCGCAACTGTGAGCGTCAATCCGGCAAGCGACATCGCGCCCTGCTTATGGCTCTTTGCAAGCGCGGTTTCGATCGCCAACTTGTCGCTGCCGAGCACGTGCACGCTCCCGTCCACGACAGCCTGCGGCGTGTAGACCTGGCCGTCGCCGCGCGCCTGCGCATAGGCCCTTTGCCGTACCGTATTGCGAGGAATGGCGAGCGTGTCCTTCCAGCCGAGATAGTCCCAGATGTCGATCGGGACACTTATGGCGACGAGAGAGGGATCGTTGGCAAGCTCGGCGAGGAGGGCGTCGGCGGGCGGACAGGAAGAGCAGCCTTGGCTCGTGAACAGCTCGACGACCCCGCGGGGCTCAGTTTGCGCCATGGCGGCGCTGGAGGCACAAAACAAAGCAAACGCGTAACCGACACAGCGCTGGAGCATTCAGGTTTCCCCCGCAATGGTTTCCCCAAGTGCGCAACTTTAGGGAGGAGACACGATCACCCGCCAGTCACATCAAGGTGAGCCGGCGGTTTTCTCAGGCTGCCCGCGCGCCCAACAGATGCCGCAGCACGTACTGCAATATGCCGCCGTTCTTGAAATAATCGAGCTCGTCGAGAGTGTCGATGCGCGAAACGAGCGGCACGCGGGTGAGGCGCCCGTCGGCTGCGACGATCTCCGCCATCAGGCGCTGACGCGGCTTCATCTCCCCATGCAGGCCGCGGATCGTGACTTGTTCATCGCCCTTGAGCCCCAATGATTGCCACGAGGTGCCCTCCTCGAAACAAAGCGGAAGCACACCCATGCCGATCAGGTTCGAGCGGTGGATGCGCTCGAATGACTGGCAAATGACCGCGCGCACGCCCAGCAGGCTCGGTCCCTTTGCCGCCCAATCGCGCGAAGAGCCGCTGCCATATTCTTTGCCGGCGAAGACCACGAGGGGCACGCCCTCGCTCTTGTAGCGCATCGCGGCGTCGTAGATCGGTATGCGCTGCTTTGAAGGGTAGTGCACCGTCACCCCCCCTTCCACGCCCGGCACCATCTGGTTCTTCAACCGGATGTTAGCAAACGTGCCGCGCATCATTACCTCGTGGTTGCCGCGCCGAGTCCCGTATTGATTGAAATCGGCCGGCTTGACGTGGTGCTCGAGCAGGTACTTGCCCGCGGGCGAATCGACCTTGATCGAGCCGGCCGGGGAAATGTGGTCGGTGGTAATCGAATCGAGCAACAGACACAGCACGCGCGCCTCAACGATGTCGGATAGCGGCGCCGGATGCTTACCCATCCCGACGAAATAGGGCGGGTTGCGCACATAGGTGGACTTGTTGTCCCACGCATACGTGAGTCCGCCCTTGACATTGATGGCGCGCCAGTTCGATTCGCCTTTGAATACGTCTCCATATTTCTTGGCGAACATTTGCCGGGTGACGGTCTTGCGCACCATGCCGCTGATCTCGCGACTCGTGGGCCAGATGTCCTTCAGGAAGATCTTCTTGCCGCTCTTGTCCGTGCCGAGCGGCTGTTTGAACAAGTCCGCATACATCGAGCCCGCAAGCGCGTAGGACACGACAAGCGGCGGAGAGGCCAGGTAATTGGCGCGCACGTCCGGGTGCACCCGGCCTTCAAAATTGCGGTTGCCGGAAAGCACGGCTGCGGCAACCAGGTCCTTGTCATTGATCGTCTTCGAGATCTCCGGCGCCAGCGGGCCGGAATTGCCAATGCACGTGGTGCAACCGAACCCCACGAGGTTAAAGCCGAGCTTGTCCAGGTCCTTCTGCAGCCCCGATTTCTCCAGATATTCCGAAACCACTTGCGAGCCGGGTGCAAGCGAAGTCTTCACCCACGGCTTGACACTCAGGCCTTTAGCCACCGCCTTGCGCGCGAGCAGTCCTGCGCCAATCATCACATTGGGATTCGACGTGTTCGTGCACGATGTAATCGCGGCGATCACCACATCGCCGTGTCCGATATCATGCTTGCGTCCCTCGACGGGAACGCGCTTGGAAGGCCCGGCCTTGGCGAAATCCTTGTCCAGCGGAGTGGCGAGCGAAGGATGCAGATCGAAAATGTCCGCCCCGCCGTCGCCGCCCTTGTTGAATTCCTTGTCCATGGCGAGGGCAAAACCAGCGGGTACATCTTTGAGCGCGACGCGGTCCTGCGGACGCTTGGGGCCGGCGAGGGACGGCTCGACCTCCGCCAGATCCAGCTTCAGCACGTCGGTGAAAACTGGATCGGGGGTTGACTTGGTGCGGTAAAGGCCCTGCGCCTTTGCGTATGCGGCAACGAGCGCGACCTGCGGGGCAGGCCGACCCGTATCGGTGAGATAGCGCAGCGTGTCGTCGTCAACGGGAAAGAATCCGCACGTGGCGCCATATTCGGGCGACATGTTTCCAATGGTGGCGCGATCCGCGATGGAAAGGGCGGCAAGTCCGGGGCCAAAGAATTCGACGAATTTTCCAACCACGCCGAACTGGCGGAGCATCTGTGTCACGGTCAGCACCAGGTCGGTTGCGGTTACTCCCTCCTTGAGCTTGCCCGTAAGCTTCATCCCGACAACTTGCGGCAGCACCATCGAATAAGGTTGGCCCAGCATGGCGGCTTCCGCCTCGATGCCACCTACCCCCCAGCCCAAAACGGCAAGCCCATTGACCATAGTGGTATGGGAATCGGTGCCCACGAGCGTATCCGGATAGGCAATCTCCGTAACTTTCTTGCCGTCGAGCTTCAGCGAGGCCGGTTTGCTCCATACCGTGCGCGACAGGTATTCAAGGTTGACCTGGTGGCAAATGCCCGTTCCCGGCGGCACCACGCGGAAATTGTCGAAAGATTTTTGCGACCATTTCAGGAATTCATAGCGTTCGCGGTTCTGCCGGTACTCCTCCTCGACGTTTCTTTTGAATGCCGTGTTGCTGCCGAAGAAGTTCACCACGACCGAGTGGTCGCATACGAGATCGACCGGGACGAGCGGGTTGATCTTTTTTGGGTCACCACGCAGGGCCTGCATCGCATCGCGCATGGCCGCGAGATCGACCACGGCAGGCACGCCCGTGAAGTCCTGCATGAGCACGCGCGCCGGGCGAAAGGGGATCTCGCGGTCCGAAGTCCTCGTCTTAAGCCATTGCGCCACTCCCTGGATGTCGGCTTTCGTGACGGTGCGCCCATCCTCGTGGCGTAAGAGATTTTCAAGCAGCACCTTCATGGAGAAAGGCAGGCGGGAGATGCCCTTGAGGCCGTTCTTTTCCGCAAGCGGTAGGCTGTAATATGCGTAGGTTTTGCTGCCCACCTTCAGGGTTTTGCAGCACCTGAAACTGTCCAAAGAGGTCATTTTGCGGGATTCCAATGGAGCCGTAGCGACGAAAACGCGTAGGCGTTTTCTCAGGCGGGACGAAGACATGGGTTATAGGATTTTTCCCCGGCTCCTTCCACAAAATCGGGCCGGCGAAGCCTTCCCAGCGTGGCCCCGGTGATGCGCCTTTCCGGCATCGATCTCGCCTGCGTCCGGGGAGGGCGGCTGGTGTTCAAGGATCTCAGTTTCTCAATCGCAAATGGCGAAATCCTCGCCGTCCGCGGTCCCAACGGCACCGGCAAGTCATCGCTGTTACGGCTCATCGCCGGCTTGTTGCGGCCAGCCGCCGGACGGCTCGTACTTGAGGGCGGGGACAACGAGCTCAGTCTTGGCGAGCAAGCGCATTATCTGGGCCACCAGGACCCGCTCAAGCCGTCACTGACCGTGGCTGAAAACCTCGTCTTCTGGCGGGATTTGCTCGGCGGTTCGGGCAGCATCCCCGGCGCGCTCGAGGCGGTCGGGCTTGCTCCGCTGGCGGACGTCCCGGCGCTCTACCTTTCTGCCGGCCAGCGCCGTCGTCTCTCGCTGGCGCGCCTCCTGGCCGTGCGGCGTCCGGTGTGGCTCCTCGACGAGCCCAATGCGGCGCTGGACGAGGCGGGAGAACTCGCCCTGACGTACATCATGGGCGAGCATCGCGCACGGCAAGGCATCACGATAGCGGCCACGCACGGCGGCCTGGGCATCGACGGCGCGCAAGAGTTGCTCCTTAGGCCGAGCGTGCGCGCGGCTCCGGCAAAAGAAGTGGCAAGGCCTCGTGCGAGCGAGATCCCGGTGTGAGGCCCCTCGTCGCTCTCCTGCGCCGCGATCTAAGGCTTGCCATTCGCGCGGGTGCGGGAGCACCTGTCGGAGTTATTTTCTTTTTGATTGTGGTCACGCTTGCTGCCTTTGCAATCGGGCCCGACCTTGCGCTGCTCGCGCGCATAGGCCCCGCGATCCTGTGGCTGGGAGCGCTATTGGCAACGCTCCTCGGACTGGACCGCCTGCTGGCACTTGATCACGAGGACGGCTCGCTCGACCAAGTGCTGCTGGCCCGCACCCCCCTGGAGCTCGCGCTCCTCACGAAAGTGTTTGCGCATTGGCTCAGCGCCGAGCTGCCACTCGTAATCGCGACCCCCTTGCTCGGGCTTCTGCTGAATGTAGGCGGCCACGCAAGCGCGGCTGTCGCGCTCACGCTGCTGCTCGGAACGCCGGCGCTAACCTTCGTGGGCTTGATCGGGGCGGGGCTCACGCTGCCGCTTCGCCGCGGCGGGCTTCTGCTTGCTGTTTTGGTCCTGCCCCTGAATATTCCGGTTTTGATTTTCGGGGTCGCGGCGTCGAATGCTGCAGTGCTGGGCCTGCCACTGGGCGGGCCGCTCGGTATTCTTCTGGCATTGACCCTTGTGGGCGCGGTGATTGGGCCTGTTGCGGTAGCCATTGCGCTGCGTCACGGATTGGACTGATTGAATGCGACTGATCGAGCTCGCCAACCCTTCGCGCTTTCTGGCGCTCAGCAGCCGGCTCATGCCGTGGCTGGTCGCCGCGACGCTCATTGCTTTCGCGATTGCGCTCCCCAAGGCATGGTTAGCCCCTGACGATTATCAGCAGGGCGCCACGGTAAAGATCATGTTCATTCACGTTCCCGGCGCATGGCTCGGTATATTTGGCTGGGTGCTCATGAGCGCGGCCGCCCTCGGGACGCTCGTCTGGCGCCATCCGCTTGCCGATGTTGCGGCGAAGGCCGCAGCGCCGATCGGGGCGGCTTTTACGCTGATGTGCCTTGTCACAGGCTCGCTGTGGGGGCGGCCTATGTGGGGCACATATTGGGTGTGGGACGCCCGCCTGAGCTCGGTGCTGGTGCTCTTTCTGATGTATCTGGGCGTGATCGCGCTTTGGCGAACCATGGATGATCCGACCCGCGCCGCGCGTGCGGCCGCTGTATTCACGCTCGTTGGTGCCATCAACATTCCGATCATCAAGTTCTCGGTTGACTGGTGGAACACGCTTCATCAGGGGGCATCGGTGCTCCGCCTCGGTGGCTCGCGGCTCGACATCAGCTTCCTCGTGCCCCTGATCGCCATGGTTATCGCCTTCACGCTGCTTTTCATTACGTTGCATGTTGCGGCCATGCGCAACGAGATCATGCGCCGTCGCATTCGCACCATGCTGATGATGCAGGCAGAAACGGCAGGATGATGCGAATGCAGCTCGGTCCCTACGCGCCGTTTATTCTGAGCGCCTACGGGGCCGCGCTCGCCATTGTAGCGGCACTCATTATTTGGATCGCACTTGACGGCCGACATTTGCGCAGGTTGCTGGAGGAGGCTGAAATGAAAGGCCTGACCCGACGCTCCGCGCGCAACGAGGAATGGTAATGAGCACGACGCATGAGCCCGGTCGGGAAACTTCGCCCACAACCGGGGCGGGCCGTGCCACGGCAATGTCCCGGATTATCGTAATCGTGCCGCTGGTCCTGTTCATGGCGCTTGCGGCGTTGTTCTTTTTCCGTCTCGGCAGCGGGGACCCTTCCCGCATTCCCTCGGCGCTCGTCGGCCATCCCGCACCTCTGATTGCGCTTCCTGCGCTGGCCGAGCTCGAACGCGCCGGCATGCCGGTCCCGGGTCTCGATGCAGCGAGCTTGAAGGGGCAGGTCACGGTCTTGAATGTATGGGCCTCGTGGTGCGTGCCCTGTCGTGACGAGGCTCCACTGCTGATGCAGCTTGCGGCCGATACACGCTTCCGGCTGGTCGGGATGAACTACAAGGACCAGCCGCAGAACGCGCGGCGTTTCTTGGTCCAGTATGGCAATCCCTACGTTGCGAACGGGGTCGATGCGAGCGGCCGCGCCGGCATCGAATGGGGCGTCTACGGCGTGCCAGAAACGTTTGTGATCGATCGCGCCGGCATCGTCGCCTATAAGCTCATCGGCCCGATTACGCCGGACAACCTCGATGCGGACCTGCGGCCGGCAATCGAAAAGGCACTCGCAGCTCTTGCCCCATCATCGAGCTGATATTTTTTCTGGTCGCAGGCGCCAGCTCGGCTGCCTATTCCTCGGCTGCCGGCATCGCGTATTTCGTCATCAGCGGGAACTGCAAGGCGGCGAACAAAAAAGTCAGCGGCAGGACGCCGAACACTTTGAAGCTGACCCATACGTCCGTGCTCTGCGTACGCCAGACAATTTCGTTGAGAACGGCGAGCAGCAGGAAAAACAATGACCATCGCACGGTCAGCTTGCGCCAGCCTTCCTCGGTAAGATGGAAAACGGAATCGAATACAACGCCCAGCAGGGGCTTGCCGAAGGCAAGCCCGCCAAGCAGCACACCGGCAAACAGAAGATAAATGATCGTCGGCTTGAGCTTGATGAACAGGTCGTCGTGCAGCATTAGCGTGAGCGAGCCGAATACCAAGACGACCGCAACCGTGATCAGCGGCATCAGCGGCAGATGCCGCGTGAGCGCGTAGGAGACGATCAACGCGAGCACGACTGCGAGCATGAATACCGCCGTCGCAACAAAGATGCCGGCGCGGTCGCCCGAAGTGAGGGTCGCGGGCAGCAAGGGGCCGATGAGGGGCAGAAACAGCATGGGCCGGGCATTTGCGACGAAGAACAGCAGCAACGGGCCGATATCGAGCACAAGCTTGAGCCCGGAATTCAACTCAGCTTTTTTGTTGGTCGCCTTCTGCTGCATCTATTCGATCCCCGCAACGGCACGCGCAAATTCCTTCGCCGAGAAAGGCGCGAGATCCTCAATACTTTCGCCGACCCCGACAAAGTGCACCGGCAAGCCGTATTTCGCCGCAATGGCGACCAGGATGCCGCCGCGCGCGGTGCCGTCGAGCTTGGTCATGGCGAGGCCGGTCACTCCCGCCACGTCACGAAAGATCTCGACCTGAGACAGCGCGTTCTGCCCGACCGTGGCATCGAGCACAAGCAGCACGGCATGCGGGGCCGAAGCGTCGTTCTTTTTCATCACGCGCACGATCTTGTGTAGCTCGTCCATCAGCGCCGACTTGTTTTGCAGTCGCCCGGCGGTGTCCACCAGCACGAGGTCGATCCCCTCGATCCGCGCCTGCGCGAGCGCATCAAAGGCAAGGCTCGCGGGATCAGCGCCGGGATCGCGCGCGATCACGTCGGCGCCGCTGCGCGTACCCCATATTTTTAGCTGATCGATTGCGGCCGCACGAAACGTGTCCGCCGCGACCAGCATGACCGAGCGTCCCTGCGCGCGCGCCTTGGCGGCAAGCTTGCCGATGGTAGTGGTCTTGCCCGAGCCGTTGACTCCCACCACGAGCACGACGAAGGGCCTCGTCGGATCCATGACCAGCGGCTTTGCCACCGGATCGAGCACTTTCTCGATCTCGGATGCAACGACTTCCTTCACCTCTTCGGGGGTGATCGATTTTTGATAACGGCCTCGGCTCACCGCCGCCGCAATCCTGCTTGCGGATTGCAGCCCCAAGTCGGCCCGGATCAGGACGTCCTCGATTTCGTCTATCATCTGCTCGTCGAGCGGGCGCTTTGCGACCAGATCGGTGATTGCACCGGATAGGGACGCCGATGTGCGTTTGAGCCCGCCGCTGAGCCGCTGCCAAAAAGTTCGCGGGCTTTCGTTCGTGTCGTTCATGCCGGCGCCGTGATAGCCATTTCCATATGACCCCTGAAGAGATAGTGGAGCGGCTCCTTTATCGCGATGGCCTGATGCTGGTGGTCGACAAGCCGGCAGGAGTGGCCGTGCACAAGGGGCCGAAGGGCGGTGAGAGCCTGGAGGACTACTTCGATGCGCTGCGGTTTGGGTTGCCGCGCGCCCCCGCGCTCGCGCACCGGCTCGATCGGGACACCTCGGGTTGTCTTGTGCTTGGTCGCCACCGCAAGGCGCTCGCTGAGCTCGGACGTCTGTTCAAGGCAGGACGCATCGGCAAGACCTATTGGGCGGTGGTCGAAGGTGGGCCGGAGCAAGAGGAGGGCCGCATTGATCTGCCGCTTGGGCGCAAGGATGCGACGCGGGGCTGGTGGATGCGCCATGACCCGCAAGGTCAGCTCGCCTCAACCACCTGGAAGCTGCTGGGACGAAGTGCAAGCAGCGAAGGTCGCCGCAGCTGGCTCGCTCTCGAGCCACTGACCGGCCGTACGCACCAACTGCGCGTGCATTGTGCCGCCATGGGGTGGCCCATTCTCGGCGACAGTGTCTATGGGAATGCACCCAGACGGGGCGGTGAGCCGCTCCAGCTCCACGCGCGCGAGATCGTCGTCCCGCTCTACAAAAATCGCGAACCCATTCAGGTGACCGCGCCCGTGCCCTGGCACATGCATGCGCTGCTGGAAACGGCCGGCTGGGCCGGTGAAACGTTCACCCTTGTTAATTAATAAAGCGTGGCCTTGATTCGCTCGGGAGCCGTGCGGTCGTATTCCGGGCCGCCCACTTTACCCGCGCTGAGATCGGCCAGGATGCTGCCTGTGCTCGGCAAACTGTCGCGCTTGATGTGGCGCGCGGGATCCCACAATTTTGAGCGCACGATTGCCTTGGCGCATTGGAAGTAAATGCGATCAACGAAGACGACAATGACCGCATGGACCGAAAGGCGTGTCATAGAGCTGAAGCAGCTGATCCACGCTG
>DATCJI010000252.1:0-5954 GCA_036562835.1 Xanthobacteraceae bacterium
CGATATACTATGCGGCACATTTCAGGACCGAAGAGTGCCCGTGAACACCCCCGGCAAACACGCACTTGCAATCGCATTTTTGATCGCGGGCTCGGCATTTGTGCACGCGTGGGCGCAACCGCCGCCAGCATCGGGGGGGCCGGTCGACCCGGCACTGATCCAGGATCTTGTCTTCGCCAATCGGATTCTGGTCGACCAGAGCGTGCTCGACGCCTTTGGTCACGTGAGCATTCGCCATCCAAAGGACCCCAACCGTTTTCTCATGTCGCGTTCGCTTGCTCCGGCGTTGGTCACGCCGGAGGACATCATGGAATTCGACCTGGATGCGAACGCGGTCGATCAGCGCGGCCGGACGCTATTCCTGGAACGATTCATCCATGGCGAGGTGTACAAGTTGCGGCCGGACGTTATGGCCGTCGTGCACAGCCACTCGCCAGGGGTTATTCCGTTCGGAGTGACGAAAGTGCCCATGCACGCGGTCTATCATAATGCCGCCTTCCTGGGTGCAGGTGTCCCGGTCTTCGACATTCGCGCTGTTGCCGGCATGACCAACATGCTGATCAGCAACCGCGACCTGGGCCACGCTCTGGCGCAGACACTCGGCGAGAAGCCCGTGGCCTTGATGCGCGGGCATGGCGATATCGTCGTTGCTGCGTCGTTGCCCATGGCTGTGTTCCGCGCCGTGTACACGGAAGTGAATGCGCGGCTTCAGCAGCAGGCGATCGCCCTCGGCGGACCTGTGACCTATCTCTCGCCCGAGGAGGCTGCCAAGGCCGACCTCATCAACGAGCAAGTGCTTGCGCGTCCCTGGGAGCTTTGGAAACGCCGCGTAAGCGGTAAGCGCGACTAGTGTGGCGGTTCAGAAGTCCGCATCATGCTTGCGGCGAGTTCAATTGCGGACTTCTGAACCAAAGCCACACCAGATTCAATAAGCTGCTAGTGTCCTTCGATTCCGAAGTTCGCAAATGCGGGTGCTGCACGATGAAACGAACTTCGGAATCGGGACACTAGTATAGCATGCTGCAGGCCTGGGTCGTCGTCGCCGTTGCGCTCGGCTATATCGGCCTTCTGTTCGCAATCGCCAGCTATGGCGACGAGACCAGCCGGTTCGGACGCGAGCGCGGCTGGCGACAGTTCATCTATCCGCTGTCGCTCGCAATTTACTGCACCTCCTGGACATTCTTCGGCTCGGTGGGCTTGGCGGCGCGCACCGGTTTCGAGTTCTTGACCATCTATGTCGGCCCGATTGTGCTGATCGGGACGTGCTCTCCTTTGATCAGCCGAATCGTGCGACTGGCCAAGGCACAGAACATCACCTCGATCGCCGATTTTATCGCCGCCCGGTATGGCAAGGCGCAGGCCGTCGCCGGCACTGTCGCGCTGATCGCGATCTTGGGAACGGTTCCTTACATCGCGCTTCAGCTCAAGGCAGTATCCACTTCCCTGACTACGATTCTCGCTCACATCGGTCCCGATAGCGGCCCGGTGCGCCCGGTGCTTGGCGATATTGCCCTTTATGTCGCGCTCGCCATGGCGCTCTTTGCTGTGCTGTTTGGAACGCGGCACATCGACGCCACCGAGCATCAGGACGGACTGATGCTGGCGATCGCCACCGAATCGTTGGTGAAGCTCATAGCGTTTGTAGCAGTTGGAATTTTCGTGACGTTCATAATGTTTGGTGGTCCGCTCACTTTATTTGCACAGGCGCTCCAGCACCCGGGAGCTGCGCACGCGCTGACGCGCGAGCCGAGTTGGAGCACGCTCATAGCCATGACGCTGCTCTCGTTTTTCGCAATTGTATTACTGCCGCGACAATTTCATGTCGCCGTCGTGGAGAACCAGAGCGAAAAGGAGATCAAGCGCGCATCCTGGCTGTTCCCGCTGTACCTCCTGCTGATCAATTTGTTTGTCATGCCCATCGCTATGGCCGGCCTGCTCACGTTTAACGATCAGAGCGTTGAAGGTGACATGTACGTGCTGGCACTCCCACTGTTTGCGCGGTCCGACCTGATGACCATCATTGCTTTTGTCGGCGGGCTGTCGGCGGCAACTGCGATGGTTATCGTGGAATCGGTCGCGCTTGCGATTATGGTATCCAACGACATCGTCATGCCGCTGGTGCTGCAACGGCGACAGGCCTTGATCATTGGCCGGGAAAATATCGGCGGCCTTCTATTGACTGTGCGCCGAGCCGCCATTTTCGTCATTCTGTTTTTCGCTTACGTGTACTATCGATTGGCAGGTGACGCGCAGCTTGCTTCGATCGGCCTTCTCGCATTCTCGGCTGTGGCACAGCTGGCGCCGGCCTTTTTCGGCGGCCTCATCTGGCGGCGTGCGACCGCGCGCGGCGCCATGGCGGGAATGCTGCTCGGCATCGGCGCCTGGTCATATACCCTGCTGATACCGAGCCTTGTCGAGGCGGGCATCATTGCCCCTTCCATTCTGTCGCAGGGTCCGTGGGCTATTTCGGCCTTGCGGCCGGAAAGCCTGCTCGGGCTCGATCTGCCGCCGCTTGCGCACGGCGTTTTCTGGAGTCTCACCCTCAATCTGCTTGCCTATGTCGCGTTCTCGTTGAGTGCCGCACCCCCCAACATCGAGCGCCTGCAGGCAGACCTGTTTGTGCCGACGCGCCTTAGTCCGATCGCGCCGAGCTTCAGGCTTTGGCGCTCATCAGTGACGGTCGAAGAGCTTGCCACGACTGTTGCCCGATTTCTCGGCGAGGAGCGCTGCCGCAGGTCGCTCGCCAGCTACGCACTGTCCCGCGGCATCAATCTCGAGCCGAAGGCGGAGGCGGATTTCGAGTTACTGCGCTTCACCGAGCATCTTCTGGCGTCTGCGATAGGCGCCGCCTCCTCTCGACTCGTGCTCTCACTGCTGCTGCGCAAGCGCACCTTGTCGACCCGCTCGGCCCTCAAGCTTCTCGATGATGCCAATGCGGCCATTCATTACAACCGCGAGCTCCTGCAGATTGCGCTCGATCACGTGCGGCAAGGCATCGCCGTCTTCGACAAGCACCTCTCTCTCCTGTGCTGGAACCGGCAGTTCGGAGAAATTCTTGCGCTCCCCGCCGAGCTCACCCGCGTGGGTACGCAGCTCGATCAGATCGTCCGCTTCAACGCGCAGCGGATCGCACGCGCAGAACCGAACGATGCGCTCGTGCACGAACGCATGACCCGGTATGTGGGTGGCGCCGGGCCGTTCCTCGAGCGCTTCAGCGATCGCGACATGATCATTGAAGTGCTTGCCAATCCGATGCCGGATGGCGGGATGGTCACCACATTCACTGACATCACTCCAACCGTGAAGGCGGCCGAGCAGCTCGAGCGCGCCAATGAGTCCCTCGAGATGCGCGTGCAGGAGCGCACCGAACAGCTCACACGCGTAAACACCGAGTTGGGGCGCGCGAAAGCCGAGGCGGAGCAGGCAAATGTCTCCAAGACCCGATTTCTTGCTGCCGCCAGCCATGACATCCTGCAGCCGCTCAATGCGGCGCGGTTGTATGTCACCACGCTGGCCGAGCGATACTCCGGCGATAATGCGCGCTTGGTGGACAATATCGAAGCATCCCTCGATGCCATGGAGGAAATCTTCGGTGCCCTATTGGAAATCTCGCGCCTCGACAGCGGCGCCATGCGGCCCGAGATCGTCGACTTCGGGATCGAGGAGTTGCTGCGGCAACTGGAAGTGGAATTTGCTCCCTTGGCAAGGGAGAAGGGATTGAAGCTGCAGTTCATGCCCTGCGCGCTTGCGGTGCGCTCCGACCGGCGCCTGCTCCGACGCCTGTTGCAGAATCTGGTGTCGAATGCGGTCAAGTACACCCCGCACGGACGCGTTCTGGTCGGGTGTCGCCGCGCAGGCGAATTGCTCCACATTCATGTCTGCGACACCGGCCTCGGTATCCCCGCAGACAAAAGGGCTGCAATTTTTCAGGAATTCCATCGGCTCGATCAGGGCGCCAAGGTTGCGCGCGGCCTTGGCCTTGGTCTTTCCATCGTCGAGCGCATCGCGCGCATTCTTGATCATAAAGTGAGTGTCGATTCTGTGCCCGGCCGTGGGTCGCGGTTCTCCATCGCGGTACCCCGATCTGCGATTGTCCCGCTCAATACAACACGCGTTCCGGCGCCTGCCGGCGATCACGTACAAGTTTTCAACATGACCGTGCTGTGCGTCGATAATGATCTCAGCATACTCGACGGAATGGAGATGCTGCTCGGCGGCTGGGGATGTCGCGTGCTCAAGGGACCGAGCCTCGACGATGCTATCGCGGCAGTCGTGCAAGCGAAGATTTCCCCCGACGGGCTTCTGATCGATTATCATCTTGATGCCGAGAATGGCATCAATGCAATTTGCGAGCTGCGGCGCCGCTTTGGCGCGGATCTTGCCGCAATCCTGATCACGGCGGACCGGACCCCGCAGTTGCGCGAGCTGGCACGCACGGGCGACATCCAGGTGCTCTATAAACCGCTCAAGCCCGCCGCATTGCGCGCTCTGCTGTCCCAGTGGCGCGTCCAACGCGCGGCCGCCGCGGAGTAGCTGTTATTGGTGCGGTGACCAATGGCCGAGCTCGATCCTGGAGGCGGCGATAACCGCCTGAGTCCGGCTTTCCACGCCCAACTTCTGAAGAATCGCCGAAACGTGCGCCTTCACGGTGGCCTCCGACACGCCGAGCTCGTACGCGATTTGCTTGTTGAGCAGGCCTTCCGAAAGCATCATCAGAACGCGCACCTGCTGAGGGGTCAGTGAAGCCAGCCGCGGCATCAGCTCGGCTGCCTCTCCGTCCCAGCTTTGGCCGAGATCGACCTCAGGTGGGGTCCAGATTCCACCTTCAATCACTCGTGCAATGGCGACGCGCATCTCCTCGATTCCCAATGTTTTCGGGATGAAACCAGAGGCTCCAAAATTCATGCAGCGGCGAATCACGGCCGCATCCTCGTTCGCGGACACGACGATGATCGGCACGCCCGGATATTGCGCGCGCAGATACATTAGCCCCGAGAACCCGCGCATCCCCGGCATCGAAAGGTCAAGCAGGATCAGGTCGATTTCAGCGCTCCGCTCGAGCAAGTGCGTGATCTCGTCGAAGGAGCCGGCCTCGTTAATTTCGGCACGCTCAAACAGGCCGGCCATCGACTCGCGCAGGGCTCCGCGAAACAGCGGATGGTCGTCCGCGACCACCAGCCGCATCGGCTCGCCGGGGGGCTTCATTGGAAAGTTATTCCGGCCTCGTCTGGAGAGCAGGTATAGGAGCAGGTATAGCGCAGCCGCTCTCTGGCCGTCTTGTGTAGCACGGTCATTGAAAAAGCCGAGCCTTGCCCATTTGCCGCAATCATTTGCGAGAATTATCGCGCATGTACCCCCTCGGGGAAAGCTCGCTACCTAACGGGTTGCTCGCGTGATGAAGCTTTACACATACTGGCGATCGCAAGCTTCATTTCGCCTGCGCGTGGCGCTGCGCCTTAAGGGTATCGTCGTTGAGACGGTATCGTTGGACCTGCTTAAAGGCGATCAATTCAAAGACGCCTACAAGGCGCTCAACCCGGAGATGGTGGTGCCGACCCTAGTTGATGGTGATGGGCCGCCGCTTGTTCAGTCGCTGGCCATTATCGAATATCTGGAGGAGAAATATCCACAACCGGCGCTCCTGCCGTCCGATTTACGGGCACGGGCGCATGTGCGCGCGCTGGCACAGATGCTGGCCATGGATGCTCACCCTTTTATCGTTCCGCGGGTGCGAAAGTATCTGCAAAAGGAGCTGCAGCTCGATGAGACCGCTCGTTTGAAATGGCTGCGCCACTGGCTCGATGCCGGTAGCCGCGCGGTCGAGCATGTGCTCGCACGGGATGCGCGCACCGGAAGCTTCTGCTGCGGCGAGTACCCCAGCATTGCGGATATCTGCCTCGTAGCGCATCTGACCAGCGCGAAAATGCTTTGCGATACCGACCCCTATCCTTATC
>DATCJI010000497.1:0-2683 GCA_036562835.1 Xanthobacteraceae bacterium
TGCGTATCACGACACAGTTAGGGTGGACGTGCGTCAAGGCATCCACACGGCGCCGGCCAAAAGCGAGACAGTGGATGAAGCGGCGGAGCGCTGGCTCAGTCGCGTTGAGGCTGAAGGCAGGGAGCGCGGCACGCTGGCCCAATACCGGCAGCACGTGAAGCTCCACATCGCGCCCCGGATCGGCAGGTACAAGCTGGCGCATCTGACCTCCACGAAGGTGGAATCGTTCCGCGACGACCTCTTGGCCCATACGTCGCGACCGATGGCGCGCAAGGTGCTGACCAGCCTGAAATCGCTCCTCAAGGTGGCTAAGCACGCGCACATCGCTGCCGATGTCTCGGTCGGCAGAAGCAAGCGCAGCGAACGCAAGTTAGAGGTAGGCCGCGACATCCCCTCCCCGGCTGAGGTCAAGCGGCTCATCGACGCTGCCAAGGACGATGTGAGGATGCGGGCGCTGCTCCTGACCGCTGCCCTCTGCGGCTTGCGGGCGAGCGAGCTGCGGGGACTGCGCTGGACTGACGTCGATCTGAAGGGCGGCGAGGTGCACGTGCGCCAGCGCGCGGACCGCTACAACACCATCGGAGCGCCGAAATCCGCATCGAGCACGCGAACCATCCCGCTCGCGCCCGAGGTTGTGGCCGCCCTCAAGGTGTGGAAGCTCGCCTGCCCGAAGGGCGAGTCCGATCTGGTGTTCCCCTCGCAGGCGGGCACCGTCATGTACCACAAGAACATGCTTGAAAGCCTTGCCCCCGTGATGAAAGTCGCTGGCGTTGTGACCAGATCAGGCAAGCCCAAATACGGGCTGCATGCCTTCCGGCATTTCTTCGCGTCCTGGTGCATCAACAGGAAGGCGGACGGCGGGCGCGAACTGCCCGCCAAGGTGGTCCAAGGCCTGCTAGGGCATAGCAGCATCGTCATGACCCTGGACAGGTACGGGCACCTGTTCCCGCGCGGCGATGACCGAGCCGAGCTGGCGGCGGCTGCAAGCGCTTTGCTCGCATAATAATCGAAGGACGCAGTCATGCAGCTCACGAAGGAAGCTCGACGAAAGTTGCGCCGTCGTGTGCGGGTTGACGATCTGTTACCGGCGGGGTTGCTGCTCTTGTTAGTTGCAGCCTATTATTTTCGACATTCCGTCGGCTTTCCATCCGAAGGCAGCTTCTATTTTCTGTTGGCGACGGTGGTCCTGTGCTTCAACTTGATAGAACGCAGGCTCAAAGCCATGCAACTGCGCCTCGCTGAGATGCACGATAGGCTGGACAATCTTGCGGGCTTAGAGCCTGAGAACCACGTGGAGGCCGAGTTGACCGACGAGTAGCCGTGGATGCGACACAGATGCGACATACGGCGCCAGAAATGCAAGAAATTCCCATGGGCCGCGTGGTGGAACGGTAGACACAGCAGACTTAAAATCTGCTTCCGGGAAACTGGAGTGCCGGTTCGAGTCCGGCCGCGGCCACCAGCAGCGCGCACTATTCTTTCAGCGCGTGACCCCAGATGCTCTCCCAGTCTCGTCCGCTCGCGTCGGTGACACGACCATCGCCCTCATAGAACTTGTTGGGAATTTGAAACATGGCGAGCATCAATCCGCCTTCCGGCGTCCACGCCACGTGGCGGCTGCCTGGCTCGCGCCAGACGAACTCGCCG
The DNA here is from genome assembly GCA_036562835.1 of Xanthobacteraceae bacterium. Taxonomy (GTDB): domain Bacteria; phylum Pseudomonadota; class Alphaproteobacteria; order Rhizobiales; family Xanthobacteraceae; genus VAZQ01. The sequence continues at coordinate 1,648 of DATCJI010000497.1, forward strand.
GGCCCGACCTCAAGACCCGCCGCAGGACCCTCCCTGTCGACCAGCTTGCCTTCGAGGACGTAGGTCTGCTCGACTTTGACGTGCTCGTGGTCGGGCAGAACCGCTCCAGGCGCAAAGCGCATGAGCGCCGTGACAAGGCCGGTTTCCGGATCGAACAGCAGGTTCTTGACTTCGCATCCCTCGAAACGTGTCTTTTGCCATTCCATGTTGGCGGGCCGCACTACATGCGAATGCGTCCCGGCGTCGTCCCTGGTTTTGGTGATGGTGTCCATGGGCATCTCCTATCCGGCTTTCAGCCTCCCGGATTGTTTGCGGGAAAGCAAGACCTGCAAATAGCACGCGAGCTATGCTGTCGCTTGTGCACGAGCTCTCGGGGAATCCTGCATGGAAGGTGACTCACGTCTGCAGGCGGCAATCTCGCATTGGGCGGCGCGTTTTGTCGCCAACGGGGTGGCGCTTGCCGATTTCGAGGATGTAACGCGATCACTCGGCTCGTATGACGGCTGGTGCCGCGCCTGGGCGGAACGCGCCGGTCTGCATGAGCGGCTCGGACGCGATGCGCTGGCGCGCGGGCATTTGCTCACCGCGGGCGAGGCGTTGCAACGCGCCGCCGTTTATTATCATTTCGCGGCCTTTCTGTTCGTGCACGATCAAGCGCAAATGCGCGCGGCCCATGCCAAAGCCGTTGCGTGCCGCCAGGCCGCCTTGCCCTATTTGCAACCGCCGGGCGAACGCGTGGAAATCCCGTACGCAGGCAGCACGCTCGCGGCCATTTTGCGCAAGCCGTCACATGGCCTCCGCCCGCCCGTCATGGTGATGGCCATGGGGCTCGATTCGACCAAAGAAGAAATGAATGCGTATGAGCAGCCTTTTCTGGCGCGCGGCATTGCAACGCTCGCTTTCGATGGCCCCGGTCAGGGCGAGGCGCAATATGCGTTCGCGATCCGGGGAGATTACGAAGTGCCGGTCAAAGCGGTCATCGACCACGTCAAAACGCGCGCGGACGTGGATAGTTCACGTATCGGCATGTGGGGCG